>JABWAN010000980.1 GCA_013361015.1 Candidatus Zhuqueibacterota bacterium
AACAGGAATAACAGACAGGTTGCAAAACTCTTCTGGAAGAACAAAGAATAACATGTCAAAGAACTATTCGCAAGATAACATATAGGACGAGCCGCAACCCAAAAGCTTTCTGTAAGCGGATTTTTCGAATATAGCGGATAAAGCAGGATAAAGCAAAAGGCTGTATCCGCGTTATTCGTTCAATCCGCTTACAGATTTTTTTTTGCTTTAAAGGCAAAGATTTCACTTTTAATGGATTAAAGCGCTGCGCGGATTTCAAAAAGCAAAAGCCTTCGTCCCGGCATGATGAAAAAATAGCGCGGGCTTCTTGTTTGCATGTGGACGACTGTCGAAGCCAAGGAGCTCGGCGTTATCGCAATGCCCAATAAGAGGGCTGGTTGCGACGCCATTTCCTTCAGCGATATACCCCATAGAGAAGTTCCGCCGGAACGTCTCTACGTCGATCAGTGAGCCAAAGAATCGGAACCGCGCGACAAAGGAGAAACGGCATTGGGCTGAATTGGGAGCGTATTTGAGAAACGCTAGCAAGCGTGCGCCGCGTACTAAAAGGGTCTTCTTCGGAACGGTATGTTCAGTTCGGACACTCAGCTTCAAGCCACCTCGCGCGCAGAGGCCACCTCGGTAAACAAGCGGAGAACGCACCTCGGTGCAGCAGCGACAAGCCAAAAAAAGAAAACGCGAGGGGCCGTGCAACCTCGCAAGTCGGGCGGCTGCCACACGCAACTGCGCAAGCGAATTTCCGGTTGAAAATGAAGCGGAATCTTCGCATAATGATCGCGCGTGATAAATTGGCAAGTGTACAACAAGACGATGAGGTGTTGTGATGGCGAACTTATGGGATAGAATTGCGCAAGACGTGCAAACTGGCGTGCTCACCCTTTCCGAAAAAACCGGCGAGTGGCTGAAGCTCGGCGCCGAAGCTTTGCGCGGCGGCATGGAAACGGCTTCGAACAAGGCCGCAAACGCTTCCAAATTGGCCAAACTAAAATGGGAGCAAAATCTTTTGCAGCGGGAGATTGAAAAAGCTTTCACCGGCTTGGGCGGGAAGACCTATGAACTGTACGTCAACGGCAAGCTCAATGAATTAGAAGCAACCAGCCGTGAGCAATTTGCACAGCTACGCAAGCTCGAAGCCGAGCTGGAGGCCAAAGAACAAGAGATCGAAAATGTGCCCAAAACTTTTGCCTCGGAAACGAACGCGCAAAAAGCCGCGTCGGATCTGCAAAGTGATTTGGAGCGCAACGGCGGCGCACTTACTCAGGTTGCGATCACCGCGGAATCACCCGCGGCCAACCGAAAATTATCGGAAATCGGTTTGCCCAGCGATCTGGTCGTTGGGATGATTTTGCGCGGCGAAGAAGTTATCATTACGACTACGGAGACCACGCTTCTGCCCGGCGATCGCGTAACGTTATTGGGCAAAAAAGAAGCGGTGCAGCAAGCCGTAGCGCTGCTCTCTGGCAAAGCGCAGAGCACATGAGCACGCAACATCTTGTGCAAAACGCCGGTTTTGCCGGACGCAAACGTAGTGTGCAGATTTGCCGAGCTTGGCAAGCGGGCAACTCTTTTTCTTTTTAGCGTCTTCAACCACCATTGGTCAAAACTTCGAACGAGGCCGAGCGCGGCGCGTCTCATGAAGTCGTGTGCTTCGGCTGTGGCAACGGATTTCAAATTCCAGAGGAGCGTGAGATGTCATATGTGAATGAAACGTATCAGCCGGCTGAGAATGAGATTTTGTGCAGCTACCGTCTCGAGCCGGCGAGCGGCAAAGACATGCGTGCGGCGGTGGAAGAATTGTGCATAAAAGCTTCGGTCGATTTGGCCGGCGGCGCAATGATCAAAGACCTCATCGCGCGCGCCTATTCGATCAAAGACAACACCGTGAAAGTGGCTTTTCCCGCCGAGCTGTTTGAAGACGGGAATATTCCTCAGATGCTCACGCTCGTAGCCGGAAAAATTTTCGGTTTGGAAAAAATCGGAAGCTTGCGTTTGCAGGACATTCGCTTTCCCGCGTGGTGGCTCAAAACGTTTCGCGGCCCGGCTTATGGCAGCGCGTTGATTGAGAAAATTTTTGAAACCCCCGGCCGGCCCTTGGTGTCTTCCGCAATCAGCCCGGAAGTCGGGCTTGATTTGAATGCCTATCACGTGAAGGCCGAAGCCTCATTCATGGGCGGCTGCGACATCGTGCGCGACAGCCCGCAGCTTCACAATATGAAGAGCAATTCATTCGAAGCGCGCGTGAATGCCCTGCTCGCATTGGCCGCGGACTGCGCGAACAAGAGCGGCATGCCTAAAATGTATTTTCCGAACGTCAGCGGCCCCGGCGACGTGGTGCTCAAACGTATCGAACATGTTTTGAAGAAGGGCGGGAAAGGCGTGGTGATATGTTTTCAGGCAGCCGGCTTCGGCATTTTGCAGATGGTGCGCAATCAATTTCCGGAGCTTATCATCTATGGCGATCGCACCTCGCACGCGGCCATGGCGCGCGACAAACGCCAGGGTATTGCGATGACGGTGTTGGGCAAACTGGCGCGCGTGGCCGGCGCGGACTTGGTGGAGATCGGCTCCATCACCGGCGATATGGTGGAGACTGAGGCCATGGTGGTGCAACTGCACACCAACCTGATTGCGGATATCTTTAGAACGCGCTTCCCGGAACAGCGTTTCGATCAAGATTGGCACGGAT
>JABWAN010000981.1 GCA_013361015.1 Candidatus Zhuqueibacterota bacterium
GTGCTCGCGGTGATCTCGCCGCCCGCCAACACCGAAGCCGGCCTCAACAACGTGCGCAATGAATATCTGCTCGCCAAAGCGGAATTCGAGCGTGCGCAACGACTCTTCGAGAAACAGGCGATTTCCCAGAGGCGGCTCGATGAAGCAAAATTGCGCTTCGAAGCGAAGCGCGCCGGCTATGACGTTATTGCCCAGCAAGTTGATTTCGGCGCGGAGAAAAACGGCGACAACAACACGCCGCATTTTCATCTCAAAGCGCCGATTGCCGGCGTCATCGCAGAGATTCATTTTCATCTCGGCGAAACGGTTGAGACCGGCAAAAAGCTTTTTACCATTTCCAATCCCAAGCGGGTTTGGCTCAAGGCGAATATTCCATTGGCGCTGCTCGCGCGCGTGCAAGCGGCCACCGGCGCTTCCTTCAAAGTGGAAGGCTACGAGCAAGAATTTCGCGTCGATCAGCTCAACGGCAGGTTGATTTCTGTCGGCAGCAGCGTTGATGAAAAATCACGCACCGTTCCCGCCATTTTCGAGTTGGACAATCCAGAGAACAAATTGAAGATCGGCATGTTCGCCGAAGTTGCCGTGCAAACCGGCGATGCCGAAGAAACTTTGGCGCTTCCCACCAGCGCGATTTTTGACGACAACGGCACGCCGGTCGCGTATGTTCACGTCGAGGGCGAAGCCTTCGCCAAGCGCGTGTTGCAAACCGGAATCAACGACGCCGGTTTCACGCAAATTCTCAACGGCATTGCCGCAGGCGAACGCGTCGTTACGGTTGGCGGCTATCAAGTGCGGCTGGCCTCGCTTTCGACTTCAGTGCCGGTGGGACATGGGCATGAGCATTGAACAACTAAACGGGACACAAAACTGAAAGCGCACGAAATTTGTTTCGAAAATCTTTTTGTGCCCTTTTGTTTTTGTGTCCAGCTCTAACCAACAGGAGCGGATCATGGAAAGCGATTATTTGTACAAAGATCTCAATTACCAGATCAACGGCTGCGCGTTTGACGCTTTCAAAGAAGTGGGCGTCGGATTTGACGAGCCAAGGTATCACAAATTTTTCCATCAACACCTGCTTGACAAAGGGCTGAAAGCAAAATACAAAGCGCCTTTGCAAGCCTTCTATCGCAATCATAAAATCGCCGACTTTGAAGCAGACGAAATCGTGGAAGATTGTATCGTCGTCGAAGCGAAGGCGATTCAAACGGACTTTATTCCGGAGAATTATGCCCAACTCTTCACGTATCTCAGGCTGACGAAACTCAAGCTCGGCCTGTTGGTAAATTTCGGACTAATAAAGGCAAAATCAAAACGCGTCATTTTCGACGAGATCAGAATGGACAGCACGGAATCTTGGGACGATGAGTTCTTCTTGCATTTCTCACGCAAGCCGTCACTCGATCTCGTGCTAAACTCCATTCATGCCGTCGATCAAGAGCTTGGTCCCGGTTTTCACAGCAAACTTTATAAAGCCGCGCTCAAAATCGAGCTAGGCGAGAAGCAAATCAGTTATGATGAAAATGTTCTGATTCCTCTTGAATCGGAGCGCGTTCAAGTTGATCCGATGGAAAGCGATTTTTGGATGGTGGACGGCGCATTTCTGCTCGCCATCCTTGCCGGCAAGGGCGAGATGAGAAAATACGACATCTATCGCATGCGTTCTTATCTCAAACACCTCAAATTCAACCACGGCCTGATCGCGTATTGGAACGTCAACAACCTTCAGCTCTATGGAATTTATCAACCCTGATTGGGCACAAATAAAAGCCCACAAAAACTTTTATAAATACTTTTGCGCCCTTTCAATTTTGTGTCCAGCCGCTTTTGGTTTTTATTGGACACAAAAATTAAAGCACACAAAACTTTTAAAAGACTTTTATTTTGAGCTCTTTCATTTTTGTGTTCACTTCCTTTGAGGTCTTAAATGTTCGACAAACTCATCAAGCTTTCGCTCGGCAACCGCCTCATTGTTTTAGCAGCGGCGTTGCTGTTGCTCATCACCGGCGTGTTCGTTGCTCTTCGCCTGCCGGTGGATGTTTTTCCCGATCTCACCGCACCGACGGTGACGGTCATCACCGAGGCGCACGGCATGGCCGCGGAAGAAGTCGAAACGCTCGTCGCGTTTCCGATTGAGACCGCAGTGAACGGCGCGACCGGCGTGCGGCGCGTGCGCTCTTCCAGCGCCGCGGGCATTGCCATCGTGTGGGTGGAGTTCGATTGGGGCACGGACATTTTCATCGCGCGGCAAATCGTCAACGAAAAATTGCAAATCGCGGCGGCCTCTTTGCCCGCCGGCATCGACCGTCCGGTTCTCGCGCCGATCTCTTCCATCATGGGCGAAATCATGCTCATCGGCGTGAGCCTCGATTCTGTGGCGCAGAGCAATGGTCATTCTATCAACGCGATGGATTTGCGCTCCATCGCCGATTGGACGATTCGCCGGCGCTTGCTCTCCGTGCCCGGCGTTTCGCAAGTCGTGCCGATTGGTGGCGAGGTCAAGCAGTATCAAATTTTGGCCTCGCCGGAAAAACTCACCGCGTATGACGTCTCGCTCAATGAAGTGCTGCACGCCGCGGAGCAAAGCAACACCAACTCTTCCGGCGGCGCTTACATGGACGCCGGACAGGAGTATCTCATTCGCGGCATCGGGCGCGTGCAAAATTTGGAAGACATCGCCACTTC
>JABWAN010000982.1 GCA_013361015.1 Candidatus Zhuqueibacterota bacterium
CGGCAGCGTTATCAAGAATACCTCGACCGCTTCCCGTGGGGCGAGCACGCGCAAGAAGCGCAGGTGGCGTTGGAGCGGTTGGGGGGAGAGTAAGCAGCTTCAGCTTTCAACTTCAACGCCTTCGTATTTCTCGTATTCGGCTTCGGTCATTGTGTTCATGCTGCTGATAATAAACTCCTCGGGGCCATTGACCTTAGCGTGTAGGAACCTGAAAAGGCTACGATCACGCTCAGACCACCACCAATTTTCAAAGCCACGGCGAGCGACAACGAACACATGAATACTCGATCCGACTCCACTATATTTGACTTCAATCAAAGCCGTCTCGACGTTGTGCGCACGGGCCCACTCTGCGGCCGCTTCACGAATTTTTTCTAGCAAGGCAGTTTTCATGACGCACCTCAAAAGTATTGGGATAAAAACGTTATGACACCGTGAGGAGAATCGAAAAGCGCTTGGTCAAAATCATCGGCATCGCGTTGAGTTTTAGTTGCACCCTCATAACGCAACGCCAGGGACCAGCGTTTATAGACAACAGAGAAATTTTCCTGCAAAAGATCATCGCTATCTAGGCGGCGATATTGGCCGCTGCAATAGAATAGAAGATCAAGGTCATGCACTTGAAAAATTGTCGGGAGATTGGTGACTCCCAGGTGTTTGGAGATTGCCAGCTTCAACGCGAGCTCGAGCAAGGTTCCGGCATACAAGACTGCGCCAGACCATTTTCCCGCCGCACGCAAAGCTTCGTACTCTCCTTTACGTTCATCGAAAGCTTCTCGCAGAGTTCCAGCGTCTTGCTGAATGAGTTTGAGAGCCATGAAACCTCCCATTTTGAGAATAATTACGGATCACATCTTAAAGCTTGGACACACAATAACAAACCCGTTTTCATCAAGCAAGCGCTTTTTCAAATGAAAGGCCTTCATGAAAATTCTTCTCTTCGATATTGACGGCACGCTCATTCATTCCGGCGGTTCGGGCGTGCATGGCATGAATCTCGCGTTTGAAGAAATCAGCGGCATCAAAAACGCATTGCACGGCATCGGGCTTGCCGGCCGCACGGATGAACTAATCTTGCAGGACGCGCTCAACAGGTTTGCGTTGCAATGGAGCGCGCAGCAGATCGAACAATTCAAAACGCGCTACTATATTCATCTCGCCGAAGACATGCAGCGGCCGCGGCCGCATCGCCGCATCATGCCCGGTTTTCCGGAATTGTTGGAACATTTGCACACACTCAAGCACATTCATATTGGCTTGCTCACCGGTAATTGGGCCAAGAGCGCGGAAATCAAACTCGCGCATTTCGATTTGTGGAAGTACTTCGATTTCGGCGCATATGCGGACGACGAGAGCGATCGCAATAAACTCGTGCCGCACGCACTCCGGCGCGCACAGGAGCAATTCGGCGTGATTGCGCAACGCGATCGCGTGTACGTGATCGGCGACACGCCGCGCGACATCGAGTGCGCCCGCCCGCACGGAGCGGTGGCCGTGGCAGTGGCCACCGGTGATTATACGGTCGAACAACTCCGCGCCCATCAACCGGATTATTTGTTTGAAGATTTTTCGGATGTCGTGGCGGTGTTGGAAGTTTTGAAGTAATGGCCGCCCTCGGAGCCAGAACACGGGTCAAATTTCTTGCTTTTCTCACCGGCTCTTTTAACTTGAAGCCACTTTTATTCATCATCGCCATCATCGTCTGACTCAAACCTTGCGGTGATTCTTATGAAATCTTTCCCAACGCTTTGTTTGCTCTTCTGCCTTGCTGCCAGTATCGTGTGGAGCCAAACCAAAGGCACGATCACCGGTCGCGTGCTCGATGCGCAAACGCGCGAAGGTTTGCCGAGCGTGCATGTCGTCGCCAAGGGGACGTACTACGGCGCTGCGACCGACGCGAACGGCAATTACACGATCGCGAATATCAATCCCGGCATCTACACGCTTGAGGTTTCGATCATCGGCTACAAGCAGGTGCAAAACACCGGCGTGAAAGTCGTTGCCGGAGAAACACTCACACTGGATTTCAAATTAGAAGAGACCGTGCTCACGCTCGGGCAGGAAGTGGTGGTGATCGGCGAGAAACCGCTTTTTGATATTGAAGAAACTTCGAGTCGCCGCAATTTGACAAGCTCTGAAATTCAAGCGGAGGTGGTCGAGAACGTCACGGACATTGTCGCGAATCAAGTAGGGGTGGTGAAGACCGATGATGAAGTGCATATTCGCGGCGGGCGTTCATATGAGAATGCATATTTGATCGACGGCATTTCGGTGCAAGATCCGCTTTCCGGCACAGGCTTCGGTTTGCAGCTTAGTACGGATGCGATTGAAGAAGTCGAAGTCATCACCGGCGGTTTCAATGCCGAGTTTGGCAAGGCCATGTCCGGAGTGATCAATGTGAAAACCAAAGAGGGTGCGAGCGAATATAAAGGCAGTATTGCTTACAAGCGCGATCACTTCGGTTTCGATTCCGGCACGCCGCTTTTGGGCGAATTCAATCCCGAGAATCGCCACAGCTTCAATACTGACATTGTCGAGTTGAGCATGAGCGGGCCGGAGCCGATCTCGCAATATGTGTTGCGGCCCATGGGCCTCGACTTGCCCGGCGAGTTCAGTGTCTTCGGCAATCTTTATATGTCCACCAGCGATTCCTATCTCAAGCACAGCGCGCGGCGGCTT
>JABWAN010000983.1 GCA_013361015.1 Candidatus Zhuqueibacterota bacterium
GTTGCCCATCGTGCCTAGAATGTTCAAATATTTTTCGAGCCGCAATTTTTCCTTCATGGCCGTGGCTTCCATTAATTCGGTGACGCCTTTGTCGCCGAGTTTCGCGTTCTGCAGGCCGCTGCGCACCACGGCAACGATCGGCGCGCTGTAGCTTTTGCACAATTCCACCGCTTGACGAAAACCGGATTCGCGCAGCGTTTGATAGAGCGTGGTCATAAACCCGTCGGCATCAAACCGGGCGTGGCGAAAAAAAAGCAGCCGCTCGATGATGAAGGCCGTGGACACAAGCGAGCAGATGAAAATAACGATGAACGAAGGGCTGCTGCGCACGGTTTCTAGAAAATTGATTTCCATGAATGCACTCCTAAAAAAGGTTGGCGTGATCGCTGAAATACAAGCGTAGTTTTCTAATCGGGATTCAATTGGTGTGCTCGGCGCCGGGAAAGATCCCTCCGAAATGATGCTGCAAAGAGGAGCGTTCCAGAACAACCCAAATGCAAAATAGTTCTCTCTTCTTGCTGTTTGCGCTCTGCTGATGCTATCGAACCACCGTCACCTTTTGCGTGGCTTGATAAGCGCGGCCGCTTTCGCCGGCAGCTTCCACTTTCACCAAATACAAGCCGCTGCTCACGGGCCGGCCCAAATCGTTCAAGCCTTCCCAGTGCAAAAAGTGGCGCCCCGCTTGATTCAGCGTGGCCACAATCAAACGCACGCGCTGGCCCGTCGTGCTGTAAATCGCGACGCTGACCGCGGCGTTCTCCGGCAAATCATATTGAATGCTCATGCCGGTGCGCGCGGCGGAAACATCATCGAGACGAAACGGATTGGGATAAGCCGGATGCAAAATCAGTTCGCGTGGAATCGCGCTGGCGTGCTCGACCTCGTGTTGCTGCACGCGCAGCTCGCGCAATTCGCCGCTGGGTGAAACGACGACAAACTCGTTGAACATGAAATCCTCCTGATGCGGCTGTTCCGCCGTGGGTATTGAAAACTCTGCCGGCGATCCCTCGTCGGCACAACGATTACTTCACTAAAGTGACCTTTTGCGTGGCACGATAAGCTCGACCACTCGTTCCGTTTGCAGCGAGCTTGATCACATAAACACCGCTGCTCAATGCTGCGCCCGCTTCTCCTCCCCCCTGCCATTGCGCCGAGTATTTTCCCGGTGCGAGCAGGCCTTGTTGCAAGGCTTGCACGCGTTGGCCCGCAAGATTGAACACGGCAATTTCAACTTGCGCCGCTTCGGGCAGATCGTAGCGCAACGTCGTCCCAACGGTTGGAGTTGCAACCGCGTGCGCACCAAACGGATTGGGATAGGCCGGATGCAAAGCAAACTCCTGCGGCACGGAACTGTGCGATTCTTCTTGCACAGCTTGCAGCTCGCGCAGCTCACCGCTCGGAGAAAGTACGGCCACCTCGCACAATTCCAACTCCCCTGCTTGCAGCTCCCTTTCTGCGAGCACGAGGAGGTGCACCAATGCGCCGGTGCTCGCAATGCTCGCAGACTCTGCCGGAATCATCAAGCTCATCGCAAACGTACCGGCGGTGCGATCATCATTCCTCATAACAAGCGGCGTGCTGCCCCAAGCCGGAGTTGCTTCCGCAGCAAGAATACGAAGCGCCGCGCTGCGATACTTTAACCGAAACGACAAGCCTGCCAACGCCTCGTGCGTGGTGTTTTGAAAAACTACGGCGAGACGATATTGTCGCGTTTGCGTGAGGGGCTGGAGCGCCAAGCCTATGTTGCCTTGCGGAGCACTTTGCGAGGGGACAAATATTTTCGGCACATTTCCGCGCGTCGTGCTTTTGCGCCAATTCAAGCCAATCGGAAACAAATCGCGCTCGTCGATTTTGCCGCTGCCGTTCGCATCCGCGTGCGTGGCCTTCACATTCAAGAATTTTTTAGCGACATGCGGCATCCATGCGGTTTGGTTTTCCGCGCCCGGACGCTTGGGACCTGCCACTTCCCAATGCAATCCCAGCGTCGTTACGTCTGTCAATTCAACCACGCCGTTTTGATTCGTGTCTCCGGGCCAGACCATCAACCCTGTGCTTTGCACCGTTAAGTTTTCCGGCTGCACGGAGACGGGCCAGTTGTTCCTATCGCGCGCTGCAAGGTTGGTGAGAGTAAAACGCAGGCTCGCGCTATCCGGCAGATTCACGCTCGCATGAAAGTTGATTTGCGCAAGGGGACCGCGGCCTTCCGCGGGCGCGAAGCCAGCCTTGCGTTTGAAACGAAATGAGATTTGGCCGTAAGCAGAGTCAACGGTCGCCGCGAAAGTGAATTCTGCGGCCGGCCCAAAGAAGGCCTGTGGCAATACGTTAGCATTGAACGGCGTCTTGACACGCAAATAGCGCTCGTCATATGTCAGCACAAATTGCAGATCGAAAAGGTTGTACATGTATTTGCTCGCCGCCGGAATCTCAATCTGCACCTGAAAATCCTGTTCCGGCGTGAGCAGATTCTGAGTTGTTGGCGCAATCGTGGGAACATGATCGGGTGCGCGATAGCTGTTATATGCAAAGGCTGCCGTAGCTTTGGAATTCACTTCAATACGCACTTTGCGCAACGAGCCGTCGGTTGTGGGGTTGTGCGTGTCATAGGTGATGCGATACGAGTGGTGCAGCAATGTCGCAATCGCCCTATAAATTTCCTCCAACTGTTTTGAAGT
>JABWAN010000984.1 GCA_013361015.1 Candidatus Zhuqueibacterota bacterium
CTGAGCATTAACGCCGAACGCAGCGACGTGCAACTCGCCAACACGAACACGACGAAAAACATTACCGAGGGCAGCACGCAAGTACTCTTGCTCGACGGCGAACAAACGGCGATTGCCGGCTTGATCAGTGACGAAAGACAACAGGTGCGCCGGGGCGTTCCGATCTTGAAGGATCTGCCGCCGTGGTTTTTCGGCTTGCGTTACCTGTTTGGCTACGAATCCACCGTGCACAGCAAAAGAGAACTGATCATTCTGCTCGGCGCGCGCATCGTTCCGAAATTGATGAATCGCCGCACCCTGCGGCGCGACGTGCAAGATGCGCTCGATGAACAAAAACGCGAGCTCCGGCGCGCGCAACCGAACGGCAACTCGTATGAACCGACACCGCGCGAGAGCGCGACGCGCAAGACGCGACCGACCTCGCAGAAAAATCGCTGAGTCGCCGCGCTTTACCTCTTGAATGCTGTATACTCATATTCACAAATCGTCGAAAGTAAATTTGGCATTGTACCTCCTCCTCCACTACCAAGTCAAGCCGGAGCCCTCTTCGGAGGGCTCCGCTGACCTGGTTTTCGGGGGGCAAGATGAACCTGTGTCTGTCGACAGATCTTGTCATGGCGAGCGGAATCGCATCATGACTTCATTCTCAAAGCAAACGTTGACTAAAGATGGCAAGGCCATAATTTGGGGACGGACACGAACCAGCCAACGAAGGACTGAAGCATGGCAACTTTCTATTTAGGCTCGAAACTGAGCTGGCAGCAATATCTGCAAGCGTCTTCGTTTGTGAAGGATATTCAAGGCCAGATTCGGCGGAGCAGCCAAAAAGAGCAGGTGGCGATCAACGCGCAAACGCGCGAAATCATCGCCAGCCGCGAAGCGCTCGTAAAGAAATTCGGCACGAGCTTCGACGCATTGAACAACACCCTCGATCGCGGCTTTGCCGATTTGACCCAGGCGATCGAAGGCACGACCGCCGCCATCGATTCGTTGCGCTCCACGTTCGAGTACAACCTGGCGCTCATGCTCGAACAGATGCAACTGCAAAGCCAAGTCATGATGGGTATGCTTCAGCAAATGGAGGCCGTGCACGCCACCCTGCAAAATCCTACCTTGACGCAGGCGCGTGAATACTATCGCATCGGCTGTGAGCGTTTGCAGCGCGGCCTGCCCGACAAGGCGCTCGATGCCTTTTTGGAAGCCGCCAAACGCGACGATGCGAATTTCATGACGCAGCTCATGATCGGCAAACTCTATCTTTACGGTGTCACGGACGATTGCAACATTATCGATCTGGTCAAGGCGGAAAAATATCTGCTCGCGGCCGCGCGTTATGCCAAAGCCGAGGTGACCAAGCTCCCGGCTGCAAGCCAGTTTGCCGGAGAAGCTTTGCTGCACGCCGCCATTGCCACCTACGCGCAGGCCAACGATCACGGCCTCAACGGCAACAAAGGCGAGGCCACGCGCTTGCTGCAAGCCTCGCTCGATCTAGCGCAACAGGCGCGCGACACCTATCCCGAGCTTTCGGAGAGCCACTATCATCACGCCAAGTTTGCAGCGCTGCTCGGCGACGGCAACTCCGCAGCGAGAAGCTTGGAAAAGGCGATTTCGCTGGATGAGAATTATTGTTTGAAAGTAGATGCGGACCGTGATTTTCGCATGGTGCGCCGCGAGATCAACGAGCTGTTCTATCGTCTGCGCGAAGAGAGCGGCAATCAGGTGCGCGACAAGATGCGCAACGCGCAAAGGCTTTTGAGCGATTGGGTCTACGCGACGGACGAAGCCGAATCTTCGGCCGCAGTCATCAAGGAGCTGCTCACGCAAGCGCAAAGCTGCGTAGCGCGCAACACCTATTTCGACAATCGCGAAGCCATCGATTTGATGCAACAAGCGACACAAATCTTCCACGGTTTGCTGGTGCACAAATTCGCGATGCACACGCTCTCCGCGCACACCGGCCGGGTGACGACGCTGGCCTTCAGCTCCGATCAAACCACGCTGGCGAGCGGCGGCAGCGATTTTACTATTCGCATTTGGAATCTGGAAACGACGCAACTCAAATACACGCTCAAAGGCCACGGCGAAGCCATCGGCGAACTGGCCTTCAGCAACGACGGCAGGCTGCTCGCGAGCGTGGACAAGCGCGGCAGTGTCAAGCTGTGGAGCTTACACACCGGACGTTTGTTGAGCGACATCATGAAGCCGGGCAATGCCGTGCAATGTATCACCTTCAGCCCCGATGGCACCATTCTCGCGGTCGGAAGCTATAACCGGCAAGCGACGTTGTGGGACACACGCGACGGCTCTTTGATTCAAACATTAACCGCACACAAAAGCAGCGTGGACACCGTGGTTTTCAGCCACGACGGGCATTTTCTCGCAACGGGCAGTCCCGACAACACGGCCGTGCTTTGTGATTTGATGCAAGGCAAGGCGATCTACACGTTTCATGGTTGCTCGGGTTTGACGAATTGCCTTGCGTTCAGCCCGGATGATCGCTTGTTGATTTCGGGTGCGAACGACGGCGGGGTGCGCTTCTATGGCGTGCGCACCGGCCGTTTGGAGTATGCGCTGCCGGAACGAACCGGCGTCACCAGTTGGTTATCGTTAAGCCCGGATAACAAACTGCTCGCAACCATCAATCACGGGATTGCGCTGCAACTCTGGGATGT
>JABWAN010000985.1 GCA_013361015.1 Candidatus Zhuqueibacterota bacterium
TTTTTGCACGTTCAAAATTTTGCCGATTTGCACCGCGCATTGCGTGGAACTGCAACCGGTTTGTTGAAAACCGTGTTCGCTGAGCACGGCCTCCATGTTGGCGCGATCCAACACGACGAACGCGCGCGTATTCACCAAATGGCCGCGCAAACGGTCGCTCAGAGTCGCGGCTTGCGTTTCGGCCACGCCTTCGCGGCCTTCGAGATTGAGCACGGCAATGTGCGGTTTGGTCGCGGAAGTTTGTCCCCAACTCGCGGCGCAGAGGAGGAGCAGTCCAAAGAGGACGCGGGAGAGAGCTGTGATTTTGTGCATAGGCGTTTGAAGAATTGCTGTGAGTGAAATCTTTTCTTTTAAAAGACGAGAAGACTATTGCGAAGCTATTTTTGCGTGAATGCTTCAGTCCACTGCGCTCCCCGTAATCGTCGGAGAATATACCCGCAAAAGCATGGGACTGCGTTGGGCACGCGATCGGGTTCGTGGAAAGATGATCGCGTGGCGGGGCGTCGGTTACGGCAAAATCACTTCGCTATTCATTTGGCTACGACGTGATCGCGTTGAGGTTTTGGAGGAGAGATAATTGCTGAGGGGTTTCAATAAGCGTTTGTATGGTTTTGGCGAGCAGGATTAGGTCTCTTGATCATGTTCGAAGAATACTTCAGCTCGCCGTCTGCAAATTGACTGTCCCATATGGCGAGCGCTAGCGGCATCCAATCCTCACGATCTTCGTCGCGTTCATTCATTTGAGTTGCAAGCTGCTGCTTTTGCAATCGACTTATATTGCGTAAAGAGGGCATTCATCAACTCGTGGCTGTCGGTTCGTGCATGCGCTCCATCAAAAGAGCATTGACCAATGTTTCTATCGAAACGCCCTGCGCCCGCGCCCGCTGCGACAGTTCCGTTGCGAGGTTGGGCAGGATTGCCACGCGAATCGCGCGCTGGTTCGGCGTTTCAAAGCGAAACCACTCACCGTCGTCTTCCATATAGGGAGCCGTATCGAGATTATCCCAGAACGCAGCTTCTTCTTCGTACGTTTTGAATTGCAGGGTTTCGAGTTTGCTCATTTTCGCAGTCTCCGAAAATTTTGTTTTTCGCCTACCGTCATGTCGCGAGCCGTGATCGGCTTGAAAATCGTGCCTTCGACATGTTCCAAAACTACGAACACGTATCGCCCCTTTGCTGTCTGTCCATAAAGTCGATACCGATTATGCCCTTGACGGCGAGCTATGTGCAACGCGTCCCCGCATACTTCCCAAACTTATTCGGGCTCGACCTCATGCTCGGCGATATGATCGATCCGATAGTCGTCCCAATCCAATTTGGCGATTCGCATCTCACGCCTTGGCTTTGCACCTGTACGGATTTTGTTTCATTGTCGGCATAAATAAAGTAGAAAGCGTTTTGTTTTATGTTCGTTTCACGCATTTGTTCGCATCATTCATGCGTATCACCTCTTACCTCTTCGGCGGCCACAAGAACGGGGGCAAGCGTTCGGAATTGTTGCCGCCGCTTTCCTTTGGCGAGAGATCTGGCGTACGTTGCGGTTTCCAACGCAGCCGCGCCGTTCGCAATCCACAGCCCTTTCGAAGCCGCATGTCCCGTCAATCTTCATTGCGCAGCGAACATGCGCACGTGCATTGCTCCACGCACGAGCAACCGCGGCCACGGCATTGCAATATTTCGCAGCGCCGCAAGCGCACCTCGAAACAGAGCCGTAGCCCTACTCCCTTGTGGGGCAATACAACGTGCAATGCTCGCCGCCGTTACTTGCGATGCCTTAGTCCTCATTCGGCGGCGTCGCGCAGTCATCTTGGCTGCTGGCAAGGATGCCCGCGCTACTCTAAAGCTGCCACTCGCGCATTATCGTTGCTTTAGAGCGCATGACCCGAAGGGGCAAAATGAGACAGCCCAGGACAACGCTCTGGGTCACAAAGCCAATTGTCCTAGCCTTAAGGACGAGCCGCAATCCAAATGAATCTTTCTCCCACGAAAGTGGAACTCCCGCGAAAATGAAAAGCTTTTTTTCGTGGCAGTTCCATTTTCGCAGGAAGAGCTTTTGCTTTCTTAGCAAAGAGTAAAGTTGTGAGATACTAAAGGGCGGCATCTGGTTTTATGAAACATCCAATCCTCCCTCGTGCCATGCCGCGCCGTTGGCGCGCTGAAATTGTATCGGCACTTCATCTTGGGGCGACGCCCAAGCTTTCGCAGGCCGCCGCGTTGGGGCTTGCGCATGCTTTGAGGCCGCTGCAATCTTCACGGCTCACCTTGTGCCGCTTCCATCTTTTGCAGTGGATAAGGGGCGGGGCTATGTTCGTGTGAGATGTTTTTGTTAATACCTGAATTTTGCACTGAGGCTGTAAGCATCAGGCTAAAAGGTGGAAGCGATCTAATGAAATTTGACGATGAAAATCGGTAACGTGCTGATTTGAACTCATCCCCCGGCCCCTTCTCTTAAAAAGAGAAGGGGAGAAAAGACCTGCATTAATTTTCGCTCTCCCCCTTCTCTTCCCAAGAGAAGGGGGCTGGGGGATGAGTTCGGCAGTGCGAAGATTGCCGAATTTGAAAGTCAAAACTCATAAAATCGCTCTCACCCATAGGGTGATTAGTCTGGTTGAGACGACTTGCACCTTTTGGCCTGCGGTTTCAACCGCAGGCGGAGGTTGGTGTATGCACT
>JABWAN010000986.1 GCA_013361015.1 Candidatus Zhuqueibacterota bacterium
AGTTTTGAATGTTTTCCAATTCAAATAAACTCATTCAGCCGTAAAACGCTGCTGCAAATCGGGAACATCGTCTCCACGCTCTTTCTGGCCGAAGCGCATTACGACTTCGAACTGCTTGCGCGAGAGTTTTTGAAGCACTCAGGCAATAAAGAAGAGGGGCAAACCTGGTCTTTATTCCTCAACTGGTTTCGCCAGCTTTATACTTATGAAAGAATTCCGGAAGGTGACTATCACGCTTTTGAAAGCATTCACCACGGCAAAAAGGAGGCTCCTATGTTGATCGAATCCATTAGAAAAGAGAAAGCCCAACTGCGCAATGCGGGCAAAAGAGAAGGCAAAAGAGAAGGCAAAAAAGAAGGCAAAAGAGAAGGCAAAAGAGAAGGCAAAAGAGAGGGAATGCTTCTCCAAAAGCTGAAAATCGCCCGCACGATGTTAGAAAATGGCGAGCCGCTCAACAAGATTTCAAAGTACACGGGCCTGAGCGAAGAGACCATCTTGAAGCTGCGCCTACAACGTAACGGTAAAACGGCAAAATCATGAAACAAGCACTCGTCAAATGGATTGACGGCACGCGTTTCGTCGGCCTCGGACATGCGAATCACTCGCTCGTGATTGACGGCCCGGCGGATTCCGGCGGGCTGGATTCTGCAACGCGGCCCGGTGAATTGATTCTCATGGCGCTGGCGGGTTGTACCGGCATTGACGTGGTCTCCATTCTCAAAAAGATGCACGTGGAGTTCGATAGCTTTGAGATTGGTGTGGAAGCCGAGGTTGCGGAGACCTATCCGAAAATCTATACGAAGATCAACATCGAGTATCGCATACGCGGCAAGAATATCCCCGCAGATAAGCTCGAACGCGCCATCAAGCTCTCGCAAGAGACGTATTGCTCGGTCACCAATCAATTGCGCCCGAGCGCAGAGATTAGTTATCGCTATAAGATTTTGGAATAACCATGCCCACTCCCATCAACATCTATCCCATTGACGACAAGACTCTCGGCCTCGAATGGGATGACGGCCGGAAATCAACATACTCTTTGCGCGTTCTGCGTGGCAGTTGCAACTGCGCGAGCTGCGTCGATGAAATCACCGGCCAGCGCATGGTTTTCCCCGAACACATTCCCGAAAACATTCGCGCAATAGAAGCGCGCGCCGTCGGTCGTTATGCTCTGCAATTCGTTTGGTCGGACGGGCACGATTCCGGCATTTACACTTTTGAATATTTGCGCCAACTTGCGCAAAATGGGTAGAACTACCTCATTCATGGCCGTGAATTCTGCTCAATAACTCGACACTGTCCTCACTCCATCTTCACTCTTCTTCTAACAGCTTCTGCACAATCTGTTGTATCTCGCGGTCGCGGCGGTCGCCCACGTGGACTTCGCCGATGGCGAGATGGCGAATCACACCCTTTTTATCCACGACGTAAAATGCCGGCCAGTAGCGGTTTTTCAGTGCGCGCCAATATTCGTAGTCATTGTCAATGAATTGCGGATTAGCGAGACCGTGCTTTGTTACGGCTTCTTGCACGTTGGCGATTTTTTTCTCGCGCTCGAACTCCGGCGTGTGGATGCCGATAATGAGGAAGTCTTTGCTCGCGAAACGTTTGTGCATCTCCTTCACCCATGGAATCGAGTTGGTGCAGTTCCAGCACATGAACGTCCACACATCGAGCAGGACCACCTTGCCGCGCATATCTGCCAATTTTAGCGGCGGCGAGTTGAGCCAGCGCTCCGCGGCTACTTTGGGAAATTCTGGCGCAGGGCGAGCTTCGTTGTCCTTGTTTTCAGGATTCGACAAGAAAGCGGTGAGCAAGAAAGCACAAGATAAAAGTGGAATCATTTTCGCTCCGGAACGAATCGTTCGTAAACATGCGAGTGATCTGTGCTACTTTCAACCCGCAAGCGCGGCAAAAAATTCCCTTCGTGATGGGTCGCAGTTGGTTTTGAAAATCTGCGTTCGGCAGTGAGATAATGAACTCGGCTTTAAGCCACCCCGGGCGAAGAAATAAAGGCGAGATAAACAAGCAAAGATGACCCCTCGGTGAGGCAGCGACAAACCATAAAAAAAGCCTCGCTCACAAATGCAATTTGCCGAGTCGTTCACGCATTGCTGGAGGGCAAGTACGGCGAGATTTTAGGCGGGCTTCCATTTGATGTTGCAACCGAGGCTGGGCTTTTGTTCCGCGCTCACCGGCCTGCCGGCGAGAATGTTATCCAACGCGGCGCGCAAGTCTTTGCCGGTAACGGGCACATCATTCTTTGGCCGCGCCTCGTCGAGCTGGCCGCGATAGACGCATTTCAGCTCGCGGTCGAAAACGTAGAAGTCCGGCGTGCACGCGGCTTGATAAGCGCGCGCGACTTCTTGCGTTTCATCGAAGAGATAGGGAAACGTGAAGCCCGCATTGCGCGCGAAAGTTTTCATGTGTTCGGGAGAATCATCGGGGTAAGCAACGACGTCGTTCGAGCTGATGGCGATGAACGCAACGCCGCGAGGTTGATAGGCCTTTGCCAAACGCACCAGCTCGTGCTGCACGTGTTTGACGTAGGGGCAATGGTTGCAGAGGAACATGATCACAGTGGCGCGCTCGGATTGCAATTCGGCGAGGCTCATCATTTTGCCGGTGATAGTATCGGGCAAAGAGAAATGCGGCGCGCGTGTGCCGAG
>JABWAN010000987.1 GCA_013361015.1 Candidatus Zhuqueibacterota bacterium
TCGTCCAAATCGTGGGCGAAACCATCGGTTCCAGCGATTTCAAAACGCCGGCGCTGCCTTCATGAACGAGGCGCTGCAGGTTGGGCAGCTTGCCTTGTTTGAACATTGGATTGATGATGCGCCAGGTCGCGCCGTCCAGGCCGAGGAGCAAAATTTTTCGTTTGGTCATTTGGGGTATTGGGTTATTTGGGCATTGGGTGATTCGGATAAAAGCGTATTGGGGAGACAGCGAAGCTCGCCGGCCCAATACCCGAGTATCCAGATTCCCCAATGGCCATCACTGCATTTTCAAAACTTCATCATAGATGCCGTTGATCACCGCGGCATCGTCTTTGAACTTCGCATAGACTGCGCGGCGCGCGGCTTTGCCGATGCGCTCACGTTGCGGTGCATCATGGAATAATGCGACGATGCGTTGTGCAATGCTGAAACTGTCGTGTGGCTCGACAAGAAATCCGTTCACGCCGTCGTCGATCTGCTCGGGAATGCCGCCCAGGCGGCTCGCGAGCACGGGCTTCTCCATGGCCATGCCTTGCAGCACCACGCCGGGAAAAGGATCCGCGAAGATCGACACTTGCACCATCACATCGGAAGCGGCGATGAGTGCGGGCACATCGCTGCGAAAGCCGGTGAAGATTAAGTTGTTCTCAATGCCCAACTCTTGCGCCAAGCGCCGCAACGAGCGCTCGTACTCTTCGTGACCAGGCACCGCGCCGCCGACGATAACGAGCTTCGTGCCCGGTATTTTGTCGATGACGTGTTTGCCCGCGCGGATGAAATATTCATGCCCCTTCAAACGCACGAGCTTGCCCACCATGCCTACAACAAAGTCTGTTGCGGCAATGCCGAGTGACTGCCGAACGGCGCGCTTGTCTTCCGCCAAATATTTTTCCGGATCAAAAATCTTCGCGTCCGGCGGACTGTCATAAACCACCGTGACTTTGCGAAAGCCTTTACCGAGCATTTTGTCCGCAGTCGCTTGTGAAACGGACAGCACCCGCGTGGACAGCGTGCGCATGAGAAAGAGAAACGGTGCAACCATCCATTTCGGCCGCGCGGTGCGCAAATGCCAAATCACTTTGCCGCCCGCGAGCCGGCCCGCAATCGCCGCGTGAAAATCGAGCAAGTCGTTCGCGTGCACAATTGCGACCGGGTTCTTTTTCAACCAACGATAGAGCTGTGCCACGCCTCGAAACGTGTCGATCACATACCTCAAAGGATTCGAGCGCTTCGAAAGCTTATAGGTGTGGCGATTGGTATAAATCGCTGCGAAGCTGCTTTGCGCAATTGGAAACTTTTCCAGCTCGTGTTGGTCTTGTTCCGGCAGAGCGAGCAGAACTTCTTTCCAACCTTGCCGCGCGATTTCTTGTGCGCTGCGCAGCATGCAATGCGTCGCGCCGCTTTGTTGCGAAAAACTGGAGGTGTAAAATAGAACGCGATGCAAGGTTCGTCCTGAAACCGGTGCGCATAAAACCTAAAACCGCGAACCCTCCTGTTGTCATTCAGAAGGAATCTTTTTAAGCACTGGCGTTGGTGCCCAGAGCTAGAAAGGATTCCTTCTGAATGACAGGTTGAAGGGGCGGTTGCTGAATTTGAAAATCAAAACTCATACGGGAAGAACAAGAGAAGCTTCTTCCATCTCATATCCCAACTGCTCTGCCAGCGGCGCAACCATCGCCTCGATTTGCGCCAACTGTTGCGGCGTGAATTGGTTTTTGAATTTGAAGTTCATGCTCTGCAGTGCGAAGCTTTCAACAAAACGCTCGAATCCATCCGTCCATTGCAAATCACAAAAGGCGAGCACATGCCGCAAAACTTGTTTGGGCTGGCGAATGAATTCCTCATATCGCACTTCCAAATACTGCCGCGAGGGCAACGTCTGCCTGGCTTCCAACACGCAGCGCACTTCGCTCATCCATAGCGCTGTCGCGAGCAGCGCCGGATCTTTGCCCTGCTCCGCCCATTGCTGCGCGGTGATTTGATTGTGGCACCACACCTTCATGGTGGGCCACCACTCCACTTTCAACAAAGAGGCAATGGCAGCGCGCGGATCGCGGATTACGTGAATGAAAATGGCGTCAGGAAAAATGCCGTGCAGATAACGCATGCGCCGAGTGTTGCGCGTGTTCTTATTCAAAAAACGCGCCTTGCCATGATGCTTCAAATTCGCGGCCACGATACGGCGTGTGTGTTCGCGCTCCGTGGCGGTGACCTGCGACTCCTCCAGCGGCGGATCGCAGGGACTATCCAGCACCGGTCGCGCTAGATCCCACACCGCATATGCCTCCGAGGGCACGGGCAGTCCCTTGCCGCGCCATTCCCGCAATTGCGGCATCGTGTATAACCAAGACCATGACGCGACTTGCGGAACGCGCGGCCATCTCTCGTTGTAATTCGAAAACCATGCGAGTTGGGAATGGCCGCAAAGCACATGATAAAGAATCGTGGTGCCGGAACGACCGCTGCCGACGAGAAAGATGGGGCGGTCGATTTTAGTATTTGCGTTTTTCATACCTGCACGGCCTGCGGAACCTGAGACACAGCCGCTTTTGCGGTGGCGCTGTTTTCTTTTTTCCATGCGAGTGCGCGGCGTTGCAGATTCGAGCTTACGCCCAAAGCCGCGCCCACCAGCAGCATGATGAGCGGAAACTCGGATTCATTGAACAT
>JABWAN010000988.1 GCA_013361015.1 Candidatus Zhuqueibacterota bacterium
CTTCGGCCGTATAGTTGCCGGCAATGCTCGCATTCAACAATCCCGCCGCGGCCGTCACCG
The DNA here is from genome assembly GCA_013361015.1 of Candidatus Zhuqueibacterota bacterium. Taxonomy (GTDB): domain Bacteria; phylum Zhuqueibacterota; class Zhuqueibacteria; order Zhuqueibacterales; family Zhuqueibacteraceae; genus JABWAN01. Next base: position 61 of record JABWAN010000988.1, read on the forward strand.
TTACGGTGATGGTATCCTCGTCTGCCACGGTCACCGGTGTGGTAATCGTGATCTCGCGCGTCGCGGCATTGGAAGAAACCACAGCAGCCGGAGTGCCGTCCACTTGCACCGACGCCGCGTTGATCACTGCCGGCACCAATGTGTTATCCGGAAAACGCAAAGAAATTTTGCCAAGGCCGGTCGTCAAGGCGCCGGCGCCAATGGTGCGAATCGTAAAATCATATTGCGCGTTCGCATTGACGGTGTTGTCGCTCAAAACCACGTTTTGTACGGCCACCGGCACGTTCTCTGGAATCGGTATCGTTCTAAACCAAGTGTCATCCGTCGTCGTGTCGCCCGCCGTGAACATAAAACCGATCGCGGGCTCCAGCGGCTCGCGTGGCGCACTAAGATTTTGGAAAGCGTCCGTCCCGGAAGCGAACAGCTCCAAAATCGGCGCAGTTGCGAGCATATGCTCCTCGCCCATGCGGCAAATTTTATATTCGCCTTTGCCGGTGATCGAGTTCGTGCCCAACACGAACACTCTGCGATTTTCGCGGTCAATCGCCACCGCCGGCGAACTCCATCGCACGTTGGAAGCCACGGTGTTGACAATGTAACGATTCCAATGGCCCACGGTGTCGCGTTTGTAGAGCGTATTGCGTGGATTGGTCGGTCCGCCGCTAAATGTGCGCACGAGCATGTAGATATTGCTTGAATCATCTACCACCGCGCTCAACTCATTGTTGCCGCGCTCGCTGCCAAAAAAGCTGAGCGAGCTAGATTGGTTGGTCCAAACTGTGGCCGCATTATTATCGTTGTGATAATGAAAACCAAACCTGCTACTGGAACTGCCGACTTCGCCGTAGAGCACGCCGACGTAATTATCCACGCCATTGCTGAACACCACGGCTTCGGCTGTGCCTTTGGTTTGGTTCAAGCTGTCCTTAATCGTAATGATCGGTTGCCAAGTGAGGCCATCGTCCATGGAATACCGTGTTTGCAGCTTGCCATTGTCAATGCGAAAGATCCATAGATAACCGTTCCTCGCTTTGACTAAACTCACGGGATTGTTATTGTCCTGGTTCGGGAAATTAGACAAAGTCACGGGGAAGCCGGTATCTCGCACCCATGCGCCGGCGACGTAGGAATAGCGCCGAAAGCGCGGCTGCGATTGGCGCGAGAAGTAAAGATAGAGCTTATCAGTCACCGTATCCACGACGACGTCGATCCAATTGTTCACGCCGGTTTGAATCGTATTCTTGCGCGTCCAACTGGATGTTGCCGCGTCATACTTCCACAAAAACCACTCGGCCCGCGTTTCGTGAAAGGCCACTGCCCACCACGCATTGTCGTAATAAAAAAGTTTGCTTTGATTGGATTTCTTGTGATCGCTGGTCGTGGTTGTCGAAAGTACTGCACCACTTTGCGCGTGTGCGAAGCCGGCACAAAATAGGCTGAACCCGAACACGAAAACCCAAGCCGCTCCCGTCAACAGCCTGGCACAACACGAACGACGCAACATCATGTGTCTCCTTGTAAAATTCTGGCTACAACTGCCACCGTTTAGGCACGTGTCGCAATCCAAAAAAACGCATGGTCGAGCCAGAGGGAGGTCTGCACACATGGAAGGCGCGGAACAAAAAAATTGCAATCCCTGCCGGCATCGCAGCGAGGTCGAGCCTCACGCCTCGGATCGCCGTAGCTCCCTTGCCAAGAAAGATTCCACGTAGCGTTTGCAGTAAGCGCATGCCGCGTCTTACTCCAAATTCGATAGGAGGTAGGAAATACCCAAAAACACTCATATATACCTCGCCCTGGCAATGCTTGCGTAAGCCGTTTGGGAAATGGCAGAAGAACGGAGAGGGCTTCAGAGGAATTTTGTGCGGAAGGCCTGACAATTTTTGAGACACAGCTTCGAACACGTTAGCCGGGTGCAAAGATTTTGGCTCATAATTCCGCTACGAGTGGCAGCCGCCCGGCCTTCGAAACAATACTGCATGGCTTGCAGCCGCGCTTCTTTTTGCTTTGTCGCTGCTCGTTCTTGAGGGTCATCTACGCTTGTTTACCGAGGGGGCTAGTTCACCGAGGTGACTTACAGCGCTGCGCAGGCTTCAAAAAGCAAAAAGCCTGCATTCTCATGAGAGGTGACGAGCACTAGCGCTCAGACAATGCTCATGTCACGCAGAAGGCATTTAAAAAATCCCCCCCCTTGAGGAGGGGCGTGGGGATTTTGAGGGCAGAGAGAGATTTCAATTCGCGTTTAACTTCACGATGCCGAGCAACACCCTCAAGGGGAATAGCTGACACACTTAATTAGGGTTTCTGTTGAGTGAAATATTCCAGCGGTGCGCTCATGCTCCCGGCTCCAAGCCCCCTCGCTCGAAGAGATCCCCTAGGTAAACAAGCGAAGAACGCACCTCGGTGCAGCAGCGACAGAACATAAAAGCCTAAACTAGGCCACGCGATGAACCTCAGCGTTATTCAGAATTGGCTGCGCTAGGTTCTTCACGAGCACTGAGGCATTACCGCACTGCCGACCTTTCCCTTGCAATTCCAGCGCGATTTTGCTATGTTGCGCGGCATTGCAATGAACCCAACACCTCGCGAGGATATGACCAGTA
>JABWAN010000989.1 GCA_013361015.1 Candidatus Zhuqueibacterota bacterium
TGGACTTATTGCTGCATCAACTGCATGCACATTGTCCCGGATTTGAAGTATCTCGAGGAGAAATACGCAGGCCAGCCTTTTGTCGTCATCGGCGTCCACTCGGCTAAATTCACCAACGAAAAAACCAGAGCCAACATTCGACAAGCCGTGCTGCGGTGGGAGATCGAGCATCCCGTGGTGGTTGATTCTGATTTCGCGGTTTGGCAGGCCTACACCGTACGTGCATGGCCGACGCTGGTCATGATCGATCCCGGCGGCTATGTCCTCGGCGTTTTCTCAGGCGAAGGCAATCGCGAAATTTTGGACGTGTACCTCGAAACCGTGCTGGAGATTTTTGGGCAGGAAGGCAAGTTGAACAGCCTCCCGCTCGAGCTGCAATCCGAAACGCACGACTTCCCCGCCTCCATGCTGCGCTATCCCGGCAAGATTATCAGCGATCCCCGCACGAAACGCTTGATTATAGCAGATACAAATCACGATCGCCTACTCGTGTGTACGGCCGACGGGATCGTGCGTGAAATCGTGGGCAGCGGCTTGCCCGGCAATGAAGACGGCGATTTCGAAACCGCGCACTTTTTTCGCCCGCAAGGCATGGCCATGTACGGCGAAGATTTGATCGTGTGCGATACCGAGAATCATCTCTTGCGGCGCGTGGATTTCGGCAGCCGCAACGTGACCACGATTGCGGGCACGGGCGAGCAAGGCAACTACGTGCAACGCGGCGGCGCCGGCCGGAAAATTCCACTCAATTCGCCGTGGGACATTTTCGTTAGCGGCCACACCGGGTATATCGCGATGGCCGGGCCGCATCAAATCTGGTCGATTGATTTGAAGAGCAATCGCGTGGAGCCGTTTGCTGGCACGGGGCATGAAGCGCGCCGCGACGGCGAACGCCGGGAAGCCGCGTTCGCGCAACCCAGCGGCATCACCGGCGAAATCATCGCGGGCGAATTGCTGCGGCTATTCATCGCCGACAGCGAAATCTCTTCCGTACGCCAAATCGATCTCCGCACTGACCGAGTCGCCACACTGGTCGGCGGCGATCTGTTCCAATATGGCGATCACGACGGCTCGCAAGACAATGTCCGCGTGCAGCATCCGATCGGCATCGCTTTTCATGAAGGGAAAGTCTATCTCGCAGATACGTACAATCACAAAATCAAAGTCATCGACCCCAATTTGCGCCTCTGCAAAACCCTGTGCGGTGCGAGCGAACCGGGACACGCCGACGGCCCGTCCGCGCGTTTCTACGAACCTTCGGGCTTGACTTTTTTAAACGGCAAATTGTATATTGCCGACACCAACAATCACGCGATTCGAGTTTTTGATCTGCACACGAACCACGTTAGCACGCTACAATTGAAGCCGCAGGCGTTGCAGACTACTGATCATCTGGTCACGATGGGTACGCCTGTGGTGAAGTTGCCGGCGCAAACCTTGGCGCCCGGGGAAGCAATCTTGGAAATAACTCTGCAATTACCGGAATCCTATACCTTCAACGAAGGCTCACCTTTGCAAGTCCTCTTTCGCAGCCTCAACTCTGCGTTGGCGATGGACGCGCCGTTGCAAACCTTGACCTCACCATCGTCGCTTTTGGCTCTGCCTTTACGCGTCGCAACCGAGCCGCACGAATCCGCGTTGCGCCTTGAATTGCTCTATTATTATTGTGAGAAGGAACGCGGACTATGCATGATCAGACAAATAGCGTACGAATTGCCCGTGCACATCGCGGTGGAGGGAAAAGCGCGCGTGGCAATCACGGATACGCCCGGGCGGTAACGGAGCCATATTGATGAAGCGCTTAAAATTTATCCGGCGGGTGACATTCAGAAGCAGTTTTATTGCTGCCACTCTCTCACATTGCTCACAAAGATTGCTGCCGCAAGATTACGCTCCCATGGGCAGGAATGAAGCCCTCATGGCAACCGAGTTTTTGAAATCTTCATATCAGGAACGATGCTAATTACCAACGGCGAGATTCTAGGGCTGACCACGCAAGACACCTATCGGCGCGGGTTAAAGTATTATCAAGAGGGCCGCGTGGATTTGTTGGCCGTGGAGGACGATTTCTTTTCCGCAAAAGTCTTGAGCCGGCCCACGCATGAAGTTGCCGTGCATCGCGCGGACAATCGTTTTGTCACGCGCTGCAATTGCCGGTTGCGCACCATTTGCGAGCACGTGGTCGCCGCACTGCTTGAGGCCAAAGATCAGTATGCCAAGCCCCAAGGCAAAAAATCTGCGAGAAAAAACGCAGCCCCTCCTCAGGAATCCAACGGCAGCCTCGAAAATGGTTGGCGGCAATTCGTCACCACCGTGCACTACTCCAACACGGCTTCGGATTTTGCATCGCATGCTTCAACCAAAGAAGGCGCGGCGTGGCGGCTTTATTTCACGCTGGCGCTAAAGAACAGTGAATGGTTCATTGTGCCATATCGCACCCGCCCGCGCAAAGACGGCACCTACGGTATGTCTTATCCCACTTCCAGTCGCGAGCTGCCATTTTATGATATCACCTGCTCGCAGAAGGAAAATCTCGCATTGATCATGCTGGAAGGCCTGGAAAATTCCAATCGCAAAGTTTCGCCGTTCGCTGCCGGGCTGGCCCCCAACCTCGGTTATCACCTCAACTATGGCGCGAACTTCGGCATGTTGTTCGATCT
>JABWAN010000990.1 GCA_013361015.1 Candidatus Zhuqueibacterota bacterium
CGCAGGCGCGAAAGCGACCATGCGTGTGTCATTTATCGTGGCAAGCGACAGCGTCAAAATCGACGGTGGCGTGAAAGTGCGTTTGCCCAAAGGCTTTGCTCAGCCACAGAGCCTCGATTCCAACGCCGCGAATTATGTCGCCGCGCGCGTTTCAAATCCCAAGACCCAAGTCGTGCTCACACAAATCTCGCGCGTTGACCCACAGGTACAATGGAGCGCGGAGAATAACGCGTGGACTGTCACCGCGGTGGTGAAAAATCATGTGCTCTATCGCGGCGATACGTTACAAATCATCTTCGGCGCAAACCCGCCGGCGGGAGAAATCAAAGCGCCGTACTCGAATTGCAGCGATAGTATTCGTGTGGCGTGCGATCCGAGTGGCAATGGAGTCTATAACGACATTGCACCCGCGCCAGTGCTGACCGTGCAGACGCTGGCGCCATATCGTCTCGCGGCTTATTTGCCTTCGAGTATTGCAGCCGGCACACAAACGCCTCTGAAGCTTGTTGCATTGGATGAACTAAACAATCTCGCTGCGTCGTTCATCGGTAAAGTGCAGATCAGCACGACCGATGCGGCCGCAATCTTTCCGAGCGAGATCGAGTTTGTCGCCAGCGACAGCGGGCGTAAAAATATCGCAGTGATATTTCAAACTCCCGGCATTCACACGATGAATGCCAACGCGCTCGAACGCACGCCGCGTTATCTCTGGCAGGTGCAAACGAACCCGGCAGAAATTGCGGCGCAGCCGGAGAGTTTAAAAATCTTTTGGGGCGATTTGCACACCCATTCCGGCTTCAGTTATGACGGCTATGGCCGCGATGCGTTCTTCGCAGCGCGCGAGATTGCGGCGCTCGATTTTTATTCGCTCACGGATCACGCTTCTTTTTTCTTAAAGGGCAATAGCGGTTTGCTGCCCCGCGAATGGGAGGCGACGAAACGCGAAGTCGTGCGCTTCAATCAACCCGGCAAATTCGTGACGATTCCGGCGTATGAGTTCAGCGCGATGCCGCCTTCGGGACATCATAACATTTACTTCAATGCGGCGGATGAAGTGGTGCCGCAATTGCCGCTGCTGCGCGATGAAGATTACGAACAGATTCAAAATGTTTGGCAGATCCAAGACAATGTGCTGCCGCCGGGTGTGGAAATGATCACGGCGCCGCATCACACCGGCATTTTGTGGAATGGCATTGAGGGTTTGGGTTCACTGGTGAGTTTCGGACGCGGCTTTGGCGACGCGAAGCTGCGGCCGTTGATTGAAATTTTTTCGAGTCACGGCTTGAGTGAAGCGTATGCGCCGGAGCATCCGTTGTCTTACAAAAACCTTTCACCGGAAAGCGGCAAAGGAAGTTCGCGCGGGCCGCATTATGCGCAAAATGCCTGGGCCGCAAAGGAAACACTTGGCGTGATTGCGTCCAGCGATGATCATGGCGCGCGCCCCGGCCAGCATTACAACGGCCTCGCTGCGGTCTATGCAAAGGAGCTGAGCCGCAGCGCAATTTTCGAAGCGCTCAAACAGCGGCATACGTATGCCACCACCGGGCAACGCATGCTCGTGCATTTCGATATCGAGGGCGCGCTGATGGGCGCGCAGCTCCTCAAAGAACCCCCGTATCGCCCGCAGCTCAACGTGCGCGTGGTCGGTACGGATGATTTGGAATTTGTCGAAGTGTTGAAATGGGATCAGCGTCGCGGCCAGTGGCAAGGGGCGCATCCGCGTTTCGAAGTCATTCATCGCCGCGAGGGTGAGGGGCCGCAACTTGCAACGCATTACGTGGATAGCAGCTACAGCGGCACTGCAATCTATTACGTGCGTGCGAAGCAGAAGAATGATGTGTTTGTGCCGCGGCAAAAAAGGAATCGCGAGGTGTGGGCGTGGACGAGTCCGATTTGGGTGAATGATGCGCAGTCGCTTGACACTGCGGAAACAAACGTATTGCCGCGGCGCTTGGCATTGAAGCGCAGCTTCCCGAATCCTTTTCAAGAGAGCACGATTCTGCGATATTATCTTCCGCACAGCGGAGCGGTGGAAGCGAATCTGTACAATGCGCTCGGACAACTCGTACAGCCGCTGCTGCGCGATTTTCAAAACGAAGGCTGGCACAATTTGCGCATCACCGGTTTCGATTTGGCGCAGGGCATCTATTTCATTCACCTCAAAGCGGCGGGTGAGGTGGCGACACAAAAGCTCGTGTTGATTAAGCAACGTTGAGGTGTGGTCATGAAAGCGCTTTGGACATGCCTTGCTATTACGTTTTGCTGTGCTGCCGCACGCGCGCAAAACTATTGGTCGCCGGACTCGACGGCGTATCGCTATCTCAGTCGCGGCACAAACGTGGCGCAGTGGGTTGCGTCCGTTGGAACGCGAGTCGAAGTAGACACCACGAGTTTCCTTACGGCCGGTGGATCGATCAAGTGGACGATTCCTCCGAACACTGGCGGAGCATCCTTGGAGCTGCGGCTTGTCGATCTCGATTTGCGCGATTACGTGCTCTACACCACGTGCAAGCGCAATAACTATGCGGGCACGCTTGTCGCTTTCTTAAGCACGGCGCCGGGCCGGGGCTTTCGTTTGCAGGAGCCGGTATACGTGCATCAATCCGGCAAACATCTGCCGGTTGATAATTGGCAACAGCGCGGGCGCA
>JABWAN010000991.1 GCA_013361015.1 Candidatus Zhuqueibacterota bacterium
AGCGAAGGTGCGGATATCAAGCTCAAAGAAGGAGACTTCGAGCAGGGCCGCAACTTCACCAACAAAATTTGGAATTCATTCCGCTTTCTCGCATTGCACTTCGATAAAGAGGACATTGCCAACGCCACGCTCGCAAACATTCAAAACGCGCGCAATCGTTTGGAATTGGTCGATCGCTGGGTTCTGGGCCGTCTCAATTACGCGATCCGCAAGATGACAGCGGCCATCGAGCAATTTCATTTTCATGAGGCGATGGACGCGCTCTATAATTTTTTCTGGAAAGAGTTCTGCGATTGGTATTTGGAATTGCTCAAAGCGCGGCTCAACGGCGAAGATCAATCCGCGAAGCGCCTGGCTTTGAGTGTGGCGTTGTACGTGATGAAGCATACGATGAAGCTGCTTCATCCCATTGCGCCGTTTATTGCCGAACATGTTTGGCAGGAGCTTGGCCGCGACGAAGCGGAGAGTATCATGCTCGCAGCGTGGCCGGAACCCCTCGCAGAGTTTGAGAGCGCCAATGACGTAAGCGATTTCTGCTTGCTGCAAGATCTCATCGTGGCCGTGCGCAACATTCGCGGGGAAATGAACGTGCCCGTCAGCAAAACTGCGGACGTGCTCATCACCGGCGGCAACGGCCAGAACCCGGCGATCATCACGCAGCACGAGGGCTATTTCGCACAATTGGCGCGGGTGAAGCAATTAACTTATACGCGTGAAGCGGAGCGACCGAAATTGGCGGCCACGGCCGTGGTGAGAAGCTTTGAAGTCTATGTGCCGCTCGCGGGATTGATCGACGTCGAAGTCGAACGCGAGCGTTTGCGCAAAGAACAAACGCGCTTGGAGAAATTGCTGGAAGGACTCAATCAACGCTTATACAACCAGGACTTCATCGGCAAGGCGCCGAAAGAGGTGGTGGAGCGTGAGCGCCAAAAGAAGACCGAGTTCGAAAGCAATCTGCAACGCTTGGTGAGTAGTCTGCGCCATCTCAGTGAGTGATAATCTATTCGTCTGATTCTCGCGCTCCTTCAAGACATGTTATTCCGCAGGGATCTTTCGCAGAGCTTGGTACAACGCCCGAACCAGCTCCTTTCCCGGCGCCTAAGAAGATTTCTCCGGAATGGCGATGTTGAGGAACGCAAACTAGGAAAGGAGCATTGTCGCATGAGGCAACGCAATTCCATCACGTGTACCGCCATTTTCACTTTTTTTATGAGTGTGACTGCCGTGAACGCCCAAAACTCTCAAGTCCGCGTCACCGTCTACAACGATAACCTCGCGCTCGTCCACGAGATGCGCGAGATTGATCTGCCCAAACCTACGGGCCTTTGCTCGTTCCGCGACGTGGCTGCGCAAATCGATCCCACGTCTGTGCACTTTAAGTCGCTCTCTGATGCGGCCTCGGTGCGTGTCCTCGAACAGAATTATGAATATGATCTCGTCAGTGCGGAAAAGATTCTGGCGCGCTACCTCGATCAAAAAATTACGCTCGCTACCAAGCAAGGCAGCACGATTTCGGGCAAGCTGCTGAACTCACAAGGGAATGTCGTGTTGCAAACCGATGAGGGGGCGATCAAAATTCTAAGCGCTAGTGAGATCGTCGCCACTGATCTTCCCAAATTGCCCGAGGGCTTGATTACACGCCCGACGCTCGTTTGGCTGGTCGAGAACAAGGGCCCGGCAAAGCAGAAAGTCGAGGTCTCCTATCTCACCGGCGGCATGCGTTGGCACACGGAATACGTCGGCGTGCTGGATGCGACCGATAAAAACCTCGAGCTCACCGGTTGGGTGTCGATTGACAACCAAAGTGGTGCGACTTTCCCGGAGGCGCAGTTGTTGCTCGTTGCGGGGTCGATCAATCGTGCGCAACCGCCGCAGCGCGTTTACAAAGGTGCGCGCCAGACCATGGAAATGGCGGCAGCCGGAAGTTTTGAAGAGAAGGAATTTTTCGAATATCATCTCTACACGTTGCCGCGGTCATGCACGTTGAAAGATCGCCAAGTCAAACAGATCGAGCTTCTGCCCACGAGTAAAACCGCGGTGCAAAAAGATTATGTCTATGACAGCAGCCGCGACGCGAAGAAGGTGAAAGTCACGATCAGCTTCAAGAATAGCCAGCAGAATGGCCTCGGCATGGCGCTGCCGGCAGGCAAAGTGCGTTTGTATAAACCCGAAGGCGAGGCGCAAATTCTCGTGGGTGAAGACAATCTCGATCACACCCCGCGCAATGAAGAAATTCGCCTCAACGTCGGCGATGCGTTTGATATTGTCGGCGAGCGTACGCGCGTGAACTTTCGCCAAATGGGCGAGCGTTCCAACGAAGAGCAAGTGAAGATCGAGATTCGGAATCACAAAAGCGAAGCCGTCACCGTGAAAGTGCTCGAACACTTCGGCGGCGATTGGACGATTCGCCAGCAATCGCTGGAACATGCGAAGAAAGACGCGACCACTGCGGAATGGCGCGTCGCCGTTCCGGCGGACGGCAAAGCGAGCGTGGATTATACCGTGTTTCGCACGTGGTGAGATTTTGGGTGTGATCAACCTCGGCTGTGCCGAGGTTTTATTTTGCCTCCCAAAATTGTCATTCGGGAATCTTTTTGCGCGCTCGGCAGTATCGCCGGCGCGTAAAAAGATTTTTTCAGAATGACAT
>JABWAN010000992.1 GCA_013361015.1 Candidatus Zhuqueibacterota bacterium
CTTTTCGCCCTCTCCATCGCCATCCTCGCTCTGTACACCGCCATCCACTATGCCTTCAACGTGGTGGCTGCCGGGCACTTCCCCAGCGAGGCCCAGACCACGGGTTTCTTCGGGCTCTTCTACGGCGCCACGGGGATCGGCACCCTGATCGTCACCTCCTTTCTGCTGCGCCTGCTCCTGCGCTGGATCGGGGCGGGCAACATCTATACCTGGGTCTGCGGGGCGTACCTGGTGGTGGCGCTGGTGCTGAGCGCCACCTTCGGGGGCCATGGCCCCGCGGTCGAGCTGTGGACCCTTTTTGCCCTCAATCTGGCCAACTTCCTCCTGCTCGACAGCGTGGTGGCCCCCACCTACCAGGTGTTGATCAAGCTGGTGCCCCAGCGCCACAGCGACGGGGTGCGCATGATCATGGAAGGCGGCACGCGCATCTTGACCAGCTTTCTCGTGGGCCGCGGCTTTCCCATGACCACCTCGCTTTCCGCGATGCTGGTTGCCGTTTCGAATCTGTTGTTGAACCTGTGGTGCATTCCACACTACGGCATTGCGGGCGCGGCAGTCGCGGGCACGATTTCATACTCCCTCGGCGCGCTTTACTTGATGCGCAGCTTTCATCGCATGACCGGCATTTCATACACGCGCCTTTGGCGGTTGCAACCGAATGACTTTCACCTGCTGCGCCAGCTTTGGCAACGTATTAAAAGCACACGCAATGATGACCACCAATCTCCAACCTGAGCAGTACACTTCAAAATACGATCAACTCTTGCAAACCGGGGGCTACTCCACCACGCACGTTTATCTGTTGCAGCAAATAGCGTCGCGCAGCCTCGTGTTGGAGTTGGGGCCCTCTTCCGGTTACATGACAAAGATTCTCGCGCAAAAAGATTGTACGGTCGACGCCATTGAGCTGAATCCGCATGACGCGGAGAAAGCCGCGGTGTATTGCCGCAAGATTATCGTTGGCTCATTGGAAGAAGATGCGCCTTTCGAGCTGCTCGACGGGCCGTATGATTACGTGTTGATCGCCGACGTGTTGGAGCATTTGCGCGCGCCCGAAAAAACCTTGCAGTACCTGCGTTCTCAAATCACGCCCACGAGCCTCGTGCTCGTATCATTGCCCAACATTGCATATTGGGAAATGCGTTTGGCGTTGCTCAAAGGCCGCTTCGATTACACCGACACCGGCTTGTTAGATCGCACGCACCTGCGTTTCTACACGCTCAAAACCGCCGCGGCCATGTTTACAGAAGCCGGGTTTCGCATTGAGTACGTGCACATCACGCCGCCCATTGTGCCGCGTCTCGGACGGTTAAAGGAATGGGTGAAACGCAAATGGCCTACGTTATTTTCCGTCAATTTCATTTTTCATCTGCGCCGCCATGACGCCTGAACTCAGCATTGTCATTGTCACTTACAATTCGCGCGCGGATATTGCAATCTGTTTGGCTTCGCTTGAAAAACATTGCCGCGCGCACGCGCTTGAAATCATCGTATTTGATAATGCTTCGAAGGACGGAACCGCGGACGAAGTCGCCGCGAAATTTCCGAACGTACGCCTCCTGCGCTCCGCGGAGAATCACGGCTTCGCGCGCGGCAATAACCTTGCGGCGCAACATGCACAAGGCCGTTTCATTTTATTGTTGAATCCCGACACGTGGGTTAATGATGATATGTGCGGCGTGCTCGTGCGTTTTATGAATGAGCACCCCGAGGCTGGAGCCTGCGCGCCGCTCATTCTGCGCCCGGATGGTTCGCGCCAACGCGGCGCATTTCGCACGTTGCCCACGCTCGCTACTTTGTTTTACGATCAAACCGGTTTGTCGCGAATCTTTCCGAAGAGTCGTCGCTTCGGTCGTTATATGATGACGTGGTGGAATCACGACGACGTGCGCGCAGTGGAGCAACCCGCGGGCGCGTGTTTGCTCGTGCGCCGCGAAGTGTGGCAGCACATCAACGGCTTCGACGAAGGCTACTTCATGTATTACGATGACGTTGATTTGTGCCGCGCGATTTTGCAGGCGGGTTGGAAAATTTACTTCACGCCGCACACGCGTGTGTATCACTCCGGCGGTCAGAGCGCGAGCCAGGACGTGTTGAAAAATTATATCGAGCTGCATCGCAGCATGTATCGTTACTTTCGCAAACATCACGGCCGCGTCGCGACTTGGATCGCGAAGTTGCTCGTCGCCTGCGGCGAATTGGGCAAGCTCTTGGTGATTGCGTTTTTGATGATCACCGAGAAATTTCGGCCCCGCACGGAATTTTGGGGCAGCCGCCGCGAACAATTTCGCGGGCACGGGCGCTTATTGCTGCAGCATTGGCTCTATTGATGCGCATGAAGATTTTGCTCATCTCACCTTATCCGCCTTTGGCCGGCAGCACGCGTTTGCGATTGCACCAATACCTTCCGTTTCTGCATGCGCAAGGGCATCACGTCGTCATTTGGTCTTTCTTCAAAGAAGCGGACTATCGCGCGCTCTATCAGAACGGCAAATGGTTGCGTAAACTGTTCGCGTTCTGCGTGGGAACGTTTCGTGGTTTGTGCTTGGCTTTCATGGCGCGCTCTTACGACGTGTGCGTGAGTCATCGTGAAGTCTCGCCGCTCGGGTTTGGGTTCTTTGAATTTCTCGTGTCACAATTTGCGCA
>JABWAN010000993.1 GCA_013361015.1 Candidatus Zhuqueibacterota bacterium
GTCGCGAGACGTAAATCGCGATGCTCAAACGTAAACCGGATAACCCCCTGTTTCTCGAAAGGCAATTTTGAGCCATATTGCTCAACCGGACAGCAGTGAGTGATGCCCACATATCCGCCTAAAACCTCGAACGGCGCGTCCGTCATTGCATCATAAAGCACGGCAAATCCATAAATCAACCCACTCGTTCTATTCATCAATAATCGTGAGGAGCACAATGCGTTTCAACAAACTCGTAGCAATGAGCTGCGCCGCGGTCGCTTTCGCTGCCGGACTTTTTGCGGCGGAAAAATCTACGCTGAAAATTGCGTATGAAAAGTATCAACTCAAAAACGGCTTGGAAGTCATTCTGCATGAAGACAAATCCGACCCCATCGTGTCCGTCGCAATTCTCTATCACGTCGGCTCGAATCGCGAGGAGAAAGGCCGTACCGGCTTCGCACATTTGTTCGAACATATGCTGTTTCAGGAATCGCAGCACGTCGGGCAGGATCAATTTTTCAGAAAAATTCAAGGTGCGGGCGGCGAGCTGAATGGCGGCACTTCTTTCGATAACACCATCTACTACGAGGTTGTGCCCAAGAACGCGCTCGAAATGTGTTTGTGGCTGGAAGCCGATCGCATGGGATATTTGCTACCCACGGTCACGGCCGAGGCGTTCGCGAATCAACAGGAAGTTGTGCAGAATGAAAAACGGCAGCGCGTGGATAACGTGCCCTACGGCCACACCAACTATGTGATCCACAAATCACTCTTCCCCGAAACGCACCCGTACAATTGGCAAGTGATCGGCTCTTTCGAAGATTTGAAGAACGCGACGCTCGAAGACGTGCGCCAGTTTTTCATCAAATGGTACGGCCCGAACAATGCGACCTTGGTCATCGCCGGCGATTATGACCGGGCGCAAACCAAGCAGTGGGTGGAAAAATATTTCGGAGAATTGCAACCTTCCGCGCCGGTGCCGGAACCGAAGCCGTCACCTGTGGCGCTGGATAAAACCAAGCGCGCATTTCACGAAGACAACTTTGCACGTTCGCCGGAATTGACCCTGTCTTTTCCGACCGTGCAGAACTTTCACAAAGATGCCTATGCGCTCGATCTGCTCGCAGATTTGCTTTCCGACGGCAAGAAAGCGCCGCTGTACAAAGTGATCGTGGAAGATAGGAAGCTCGCACCTTCGGCTCCGGCATTCCAACAAAGTCTTGAAGTGACGGGCTATTTTCAGTTCCGCGTGCGCGCATTTCCGGATAAATCGCTCACCGAAGTCGAGAAGGCCGTGCACGAGGCTTTAGCGCGTTTCGAGAAAGAGGGTTTCACGGATAGAGATTTGGCGCGGATCAAAGCCAAAACTGAAACGAATTTCTACAACGGCATTTCGAGCATTTTGAATAAATCTTTCCAACTTGCCTTTTATAACGAGTACGCCGGCTCGCCGGATTTCATCACGCAGGACATTCAAAACACATTGGCCGTAACGAAAGAAGACGTGTGGCGCGTGTACAATCAGTATATCAAGGGCAAGAATTACGTGCTCACCAGCTTTGTGCCCAAAGGCAAACTCGATCTTGTAGCGGAAAATTCGGAGAGATTCCCGGTAGTGGAAGAAGCAATTGCACCACCTTCTGAGACGAAAACCGCGCAAGCCGGAACCAGTGCGCCGCGCGAGAAACTGCCCTCCAGCTTTGATCGCTCCGTCGAGCCCGCCAAAGGTCCGGCGCCGCAAATCGCCGTGCCGCAAATTTGGACGCACACCTTTAAGAACGGCTTGCGCGTCTATGGCATTGAGCACAACGAACTGCCGCTCATCGAAATGTCGCTCACGCTCAAAGGCGGTTTGTTGCTGGATGATCCCAACAAAGTCGGTGTGGCGAACTTGATGACTGATATAATGATGGAGGGCACGAAGAACAAGACGCCGCAGGAGTTGGAAGAAGCGATTGACGAGTTAGGCTCGAACATTCGAATGTCGACCAGCGATGAAGCGATCACGATCCAGGCGAACATGCTCGCCACCAAGCTCGAACCGACCTTCGCTCTGTTCCAAGAAATTTTGTTGGAGCCGCGGTGGGATGAAAAGGAGTTTGCGCGCATCAAGCAGGAAACCATCGAAGTCATCAATCGTCGCAGCGTCGACCCGGCCGCGGTGGCGGAGAAGGTGCATCGCAAATTGGTTTACGGCAAAGAACACATTCTTTCGAATAGCACCATCGGCACCACGGCCTCCGTCGAACAAATTATGATCGGCGATCTTAAAAATTTTTACGAACGGAATTATTCGCCTGCGGTGTCGTATGTCATCATTACCGGTAACGTTTCAAAGGACAAAGCGATCAAGCTGCTCGCTTCATTGGAGCAGAAGTGGCCGGCGAAGGAAGTGAAGTTTAAAGAATATACCGTGCCGCAGGCGCCTGCGAAGCCGCAACTTTATTTCGTCGATGTGCCGGGCGCAAAGCAATCGCAAATACGCATCGGTTATTTGGCTTTGCCTTACACGCATCCCGATTATTATCCCGCCACGGTGATGAACTACAAGCTCGGCGGCAGCTTCAACGGCATTTTGAATCTCATTCTGCGCGAAGAGAAGGGCTATACTTACGGCGCACGCTCGAACTTTTTGGCCGGTGTTCACCCGGGG
>JABWAN010000994.1 GCA_013361015.1 Candidatus Zhuqueibacterota bacterium
CTCGGCAATCGCCGTGCTGAACATGGGCACGAACGAGTTCATTGCCAGACTTTGAAACGCGGCGAGGCGATAGGCCGCGTGATACAACCCTACTTGCGCCACGGAACTGAACGCGCCGATCATTAAACGATCCCGCTGGCTCATCGTGGTTGTGAACAGACGACTGAACCAAATCGGAATTGAGAAGCGGCGCATTTCTTTGCCGAGCTCGCTATTCCCCCTTTGAGGGGGGCCAGGGGGGTGTTCTTGGTTTCGTGCAATCGTATCAGAACGACACCCCCCCGCCCCCCTCAAGGGGGGATTTGCTAGAAACGGTCTCAAGCAATTTCGCAATCGCGAGAGGCCGTAGCTCATTGCGATGATTACGCTCAACAATAACGCGAGCCAGGCAATTGTGGGCGACAAAGCTTTAAATCCGGTCGCAAGCAAGCAGAGCAGCAAAAAGATGCCGGGACTTGCAATCTCCCGCATGATCGACTCCGCAGTCACGGCGCGAAAGCCGCGCAATGCAAAACCGAGCCACGTCAATCCACATAGAAACGGCAGCACGATACCAACCCAGAAAAGCGTAGCAGCCATCGTCGCGTCGCGAAAAATGTGGAGTGCAATCATCTCGCGCGAAAGCACGAGCGCCGCGCCCAACAGCACTGACACGATGACGACGCGAATCGCGGCGAAGCGCACGGCCCCGCGCACCATTTCCGGCTGTTCCTTCGCGCGCCCCATCGCGATGAAACGCACGGTTGCTTGGTGCAAACCGGCTTGGCTCATTGCGCTGAGGAAGCTGAGCACTGAAAAGCCGAGCGTGTATGCGCCGAACGCCGCAACGCCCAAAACATTCGCAAGCACGAGCTGCGTGAGAAAATGAAACACTCGACCCACTGCCGTGCCAATGAACACGAGACCGCTGCGCTTCGCCATCGTCGCGGACTGTTTGGTTCTGGTCGATGTGGGTGTTTGAATTTCAGTTTCGATCACAGTGTGCTCATGTGAATGACTCAAGCCTCAAACCGTCATTCTGGAAAAATCATCCCTCACACTGAGTCACACCTCTTAAATGGGTTGTGAACCGAGCACGAGGGAAGGTTTTTGCGGAATGACAACGAATACCAAGATCACTAATATCTGCGCTGCCCTTACAGCCGCGCATCCGCCTCGGCCTTGTTCGCTTCATACCAATGCACGGTTTTTTCCAAACCGGCGCGCAAGCTGGTGGGCGGTTGCCATTGCAGCACGCGACGCATTTTCTCCGTGGCGAGCACTTTTCTGAATTGGCCATCCGGCTTGTCAGTATTCCAGCGAATGCTGCCTTGATACCCGCTCACTTGTTGCACAGTCTCCGCCAGCTCGCGAATGCTCGTGCCCACGCCCGTGCCGATATTCATCGGCTCCAGTTCGTTGTACTTTTCCGCAGCGAGTAAAATCGCTTCGGCGCAATCATCGACGTAAAGAAATTCACGAATCGGTTTGCCCGTGCCCCACACTTCCACTTCCGGGCTGCGATTGAGTGTAGCTTCAACAAACTTGCGAATGAGCGCCGCGGCCACATGCGAGCGGTCAGGATGATACGTGTCGCGCGGGCCGTAGAGATTCGTGAGAATAAGATGAATGCTATTCAAACCGTATTGCTTTTTGTATGCCGCGCCTTGAACGTTCATGATCTTTTTCGTGATGCCGTAGTTCACGACCGTCTCGTGCGGCAAGCCGTTCCACAAATCTTTTTCCGCCAATTCGTTCTCCAAATAGCCGGGATACGAGCACGCGGTGCCGATCTGCACGACCTTTTCGACTTTATGGCGCTGCGCAGCTTCCATGACATTTGCGCCCATCACCAAATTCTCATAATAAATGCGGCCGGGATAAAGTTGATTGATCCAAATGCCGCCGTAATAGGCCGCGGAATGAATCACGAGGTCCGGCTTGTAGGTGGCGAAGCAAAGCTCGGCCGCGTCGAGGCGCGTGAAATCATATTGCTTCTTGCGCGGCACGAAAAACTCGCAGTTCATCGTCTTCAAACGATCGACGATATGGCTGCCGAGAAATCCGCTGCCGCCGGTGATCAGAACTCTTTTATCTTTCCAAAAGCTCATAGTCTCTCCAAAAGGCCGAAAAATTTTTGCCTCAGAAACACACAGAAAGGCACAGAACAAATACTGCTTTCCTTCCGTGTTTTTCTGTGTGCTTCCGTGGCCAATTTTCAAACATTCGCGTACGGATTCTTTACCTCGATGACTTGATACGCTTTGATCAACTCCGCGATGCCGTCTTCAACAGAGATCGAAGTGGTATAGCCGAGACGATTGATCTTCTCGTATGAAACTTCATAGTTGCGTTGGTCTTCGTCTTTCCCCACGTCGGCGAAGTGCAGATAGAAATCGACTTTTTCGCGCACGACGTTCGCGATGTCTTCTTTGCTGTAGTTCATCTTCTCCGAACCGACGTTATAAACTTCGCCGATCATGCGCTCGGCATTCTCCAACGCGAACATGAAGCTGCGCGCCATGTCTATTACATGAATGAACGTGCGTTTGAAGCTCTTTTCGTAGATGATGAGATTGCGCGTTTTGACGGCTTGATAAACGAAGTCATTGATGAGCAAATCGAGGCGCATGCGCGGCGAGACGCCGAACGC
>JABWAN010000034.1 GCA_013361015.1 Candidatus Zhuqueibacterota bacterium
ATTTGCCATCGGGACTGAAAGCGCAACTGCTGCTGCCACCTTGCAGGCCGCGCAGCTCGCGCTCGACCGCGCCGGTTTGCACGTTCCAAATTTTTACGAGCGTGTCCCAATTGCATGCGACGAGCCGCGAGCCATCGGGACTGAAAGCCGCGGCATTGATCACGGCTTTATTCAAACCCGGAAAGTTTTTGCGCAATGCCTCGCGCTTCGCATCCCAAATGCTAATCGTGGCTTCCGGTCCACTCGTTGCGAGCAGCGCACCGTCGCGGCTAAGTGAGAAAGCATAGATCTCTTTGGAGCGGCCGCGTTGGTCGGAATACTCACCGCCGTAATTCGCGCTCCACATGCGAATCGAACTATCCGACGAAGCCGTGACGAAGCGCTCGCTGTGTTGATCAAAAGCGAGCGAATTGATTTTGTTTTCGTGGCCATAGCTTTTCTTGAGGAGTTTGCCGTTCTCCGCGTCCCACATCATGATCGTCGCCTCCGCGCCGCCCGTGAAAATGCGCCTGCCGTCCGTGCTGAAGCCGATGGCAAACACCGGCTGTTGATGCCCGCGCAGCTCATAACGCAGCGCGCCACTCTCCACTTCCCACACGCGCGGCGTGCCGTTCTTTGTTGCCGCGGCGATGAACCTGCCGTCGGGGCTGAACGCGATATCGTCCACCGCAGAATAGGCCGGCGCATCATCAAAACTAAAAATGCGCGGCGTGGTTTTATCCTCGAGGTTCCATATGCCGACGTTTTGTTGCCACGAACCAACTGCGAGCAAATTGCCGCCGGGGCTGAAGCGAATATCAACCAGTGGATGCGTGTCATAGTGCGTGCGCCAGATTTCCTTGCCACCGGCCATATCCCACAATGAAACCAAACCGAGAACGCCTTTGCCCTTTTCAAAATACCATGAGCAAAAAGCAATTGTATTTCCGTCGGGGCTCACGTCAATATCTGCCAAGCCATGTCCGCCGCTCTTAGCTTGCCATTCGAGAGCGCCGCTCGCGAAATTCCACACGCGAATCGTGGTATCGCGCGAGCACGAAACGATGCGCGCGCCGTCGGGTGTGAACTTGGCGGCATAGACGGCATTGCGATGGCCAACGAGACGCTTCATCTCTTGCAGAGTATTGGCCTCATAAATACGGATACTGTTGTCATGCATTGCGGCGATGAGCATTTTGCCGTCCGCGCTGAAGTGCGCTTCGTCCGCAGTTGCGTCGAGCGTCATCTTCGCCATGCTATTGTCGCTGCGCGCATTGAGATAGCGCCACTCCCAGTTGCGCCATTGCTCCGGCGCGGCCACGAGCCAGCGTTTGGCCTCGCCGGCTTCATTCAAACGCAACGAGGCATTCGCCGCGGCAATGTGCGCGAGGTAGGATTGATATTCGGCCGTGAATAATGCGGGTTTGGAGGTTTGGGCGTGAGTGATCGTTGGCGAGAGCACATAGCATGACGCCAACAACACAACTGTGAGCTTGCACTTCATGTGAGTGTTCCTTCGTGTTAATCAAGCATTGCAGGACGCATCCCAACGCCGTCATTCTGAAAGAATCTTCTTGAGTACTGGCGAAGAAATCTTCATGCTCTTCTCCCAGAGCTGAAAAAGATTCCTGCTGAATGACATGAACAATCAAACGACTAGGGCTGTTTCACTTTCTCTCCCGTTTTCAAATAATGATTGATCGCCTCTTCCCAATCCTTCAAATCGTTTGCATACATCGCATGCAGCGCTTTTTCGTTCATGGCATTGCCCAGCTCGCTCAAGCCGGTGAAGGCATAGGTGATCTCGGCGTGCGTCGTTTGCGCAGCACTGCCTTCTTCGCATTGCACTGTAATCGTCCAAAGCCTATCCGGCGTGAAGATCGTGTATTCGACCAATGCTGATTCGGGCGCATATTTCGAGAGAATCCACGTGTAAGGCGGTTCATTTTCGAAACGAGGCGGGGTTCGGAATATCATGTGTTCTGCAATTTCTTTGGCATTCAAATACACAATCTCCGGATCCCAGCCTTGCACCCAAAGCTTTTCTGTGATCGGGCCGAACAAGGGGAACACGGTGTGCAGAGGGCCGTTCAGTTTGATGCGGCGCGATTGTGCAATGCGTTGCGCGATGAAGTTTGCAGTTTGCATTTTTTCTCTTGAATGAAAGTTGTCCACAGTCCTTGTGAACGACTGGGTTTCAAATAGCTTGAGCGCCAAGCACTAGAAAAGATTCTTCCTGAATGACAAATCGAGGAGTGTAGCGCTGTTAGGCAATGACGCCAAGTTCATTCGCCACAGTTTTCATACAGCACATCGCGCAGGCCGGAGGGTTTGCACTCTGCGCGCAGCAATCGCTCGATGCGCTGCACACGCTTCGCATTCGCTTCCGGGCGAGTTAGAATGTTAAGCTCGTTCGGCGCGATGAGCATGGCCACCAGCGCAACATACTCTGCGCGCGTGAGTGCTGCAAACTCTTTGTCAAAATACACGCGCGCCGCGGCAGCGAAGCCATTCACCGAGTGGCCCTCATGATCTCCGAAATAAGCCGTGTTGATAAAGAGATCGAGTTGCTCCCATTTATCCACGCGCAAGTTCAGCACGAGTGCGAGCAACGATTGTTTGAGCTTTGCCAAACCGGGGCGGAATTCTTCGAAGTACAAATCCTTCGCGAGCGCTTGCGTGATAGTGGTGAGACCCGCGCCGGGCGTACTCAAATCGAGGCCGTTGTGCGAAAAGAAATTCGGATCTTCCACCGTGAACAGAATATGCAAATGCTCCGCAGAAAATTGATCGGCCGCGAGCGCCATCGCTGCATTGGCAGCGCGCGCTGCCACCAACTTCGGCGTTTGCACGTAGCCGATGATCATCACGACGGCGTAATAGGCGATGCTAATGCCGAGCAGGCCGAGCAGGAGTTTTGTGAGGAGGCGGGCGCTAGCTTTAAATCTCATTCTTGTTGGTCATTCAGGAAGTTTTTAAACGCTGGGTTGGTGCACGGCGTGAAAAAGGCTAATCGCGAACGGCACGCATTGTTTAACTGGCGCGCCTCTCTTGACAACATTCATTACTTGAACACGACCTGCGCCATGGCATCTTCGACGTAAACCACTTCGCGCCCTCCTTCCCATTTGCCGTTTTTGAAATACTCTGCTGTGCTGGTCATCTTGCCGTCGGGCGTGATTGCAAATGTGCTTTTGACTTCAGTAACGCCATTGGCTGCCGCACCTTTTACATATTCATGACTGACGAGTTTGTTGTCCTCGCAAGTCGAGGTGCCGGTGGTGAAAAATCCAGCGGTGGTGAAATAGTAAAATACGAGGCTCTTCTTTTCATTATCCCAAAAGATGAACGACTCGCCGCCATATTCGCCGTTGTTGATGGAATGCACGATGCGCACGGCTTTGCCGTTGAGCGCGCGCTCCCAGCGCGATACGTCAATCACCGGTTTCTCCGGCGTCGAGTTCGCAAATGCGCCTTTCCAAGTTTTGCCCAGAAACGGCTTGAGCGGTTGCAACGGCTCGGCGAGATCGTCTTGCGCGAACGCCGAGGCTAGAGAGACAATGGCTAATGTCGCTGCGAGGAGCAACGAGTTTGATTGTCGGTTCATGAATTTTCCTTATGCGTTAATAGGCGATCAGCATAAATGCTGCAAAACTCTTCAGCACGGAGAGCACCAAGAAAGCAGCGATACACACGAGGCCCGCCATCGTTTGATTGTTTTCTTTGTTAACTCTGTTGCTCCGGGTTGATTCTTTTGGCGCACGGCAGCGTTGTGTATGAATAGATGCCGCTACGGAATTTTTCTTGCGATTGCCATAATATGCGCACTCACGCCGAGCAGCGTACGCTCGCCTTCCAACCTGCGCACCATTTGCAGAATTTGCGCGCGGCGCGCGGGTTCTTGCCATGCCGCCTCGAAGTCCTGCAAAAGCCAGCCGGGACCTTCGAGCGCCAATGTGCGCTCGTGCTGCAATCCCGCTTCTTGTATTTCATCTTCTATTTCTTCCACGCGATGAAAATAGGCTTCCGTGAAATAGAAAATATTCTCCGTGGGGTTGCGATGTTGTCCGTCGCTCAAATCGCGTTGCACAATCTCCGCGAAGAGCGGGTCGCGAAGAGAATTTTGAAAGAGGCCTTCGAGCGCCGAGGCGAAGCGCGAGATGATCGCTGCGCACAAGATGCCGCCGGGCCGCAATACACGCCGCGCTTCGCGCAAAGCAGCGAGGCGATCCTGCCGATGCACCAGGTGATAAAGCGGGCCGAGCAACAACACGGCGTCCGCGCAGGCCGCTGCAAATGCCAATGCGCGCGCGTCACCGCGTGTGAGGCTGGCGATCGGCGTCGCGGGCTGCTGTGCGGAGAGCTGTTGCGCTTGTTCGAGATGTGCGGGCACGGGATCAACGAGATGCACTTCGTAGTTTTGCCGCGCCAGCCATGCAGCATAAACACCCGGCCCGCCGCCAATATCGAGCAGCACCGCGGGCGGAGCGGGCAAATAGCGCGTTAATACTTCTTGCGTGCGCACATGCTCCAATTGAAACACGCCGGTGGCGAGACGATTCGCTTCATTGTAATTTTCATAGAAGGCGCGAATCACCGGCGAGAACGAGGGTGTGTTTGATTTTTCAGCGGCCATGTTTTAGTGCGCCGTTGCGGGCTTCGCTTCTTTGCCGAATTTCTGCGTGGCATAGCCGAGAATGATGCCAACGATCGTGCCGGGCAGCATGATTTGCATCCAATAATGCTTGCCGGTTTCCGGGTCGGGCATCGCCGCAATTAAGAAAGCGAATAGCAAGCCAATCACGCCGCCGAAAATCAGGCCGCCTTTCAGCGACTTCACTTTGCGCGCGAAGAAGCCAATGATCAGTCCGGCGAGCAAGCCTTTGACCGAGGAGCCGAGAATGATGCCGGTCATAGTCGCGCCCACGTCCGCGCGAGTCGCAATATCTGGTTCGAGCCATGCGGTCAAACCGTCAATAACGCCGAGTACCGTTCCAAGAATCAAGCCCAACACAGGTTTCGACATGACATCCTCCTTCGGGTTAATATGTGAGCAAACATTAATTCACGGCATTGCGATTATTTGCAGCCGGTGGATGATTCCAATCGACCGGACCGGTAGCAAAGCGATAGTGCAAGCGCGGCAGTACGATCTCTTGCCAGGCGCGATTAAAATATGCAAACGCTTGATCCCATTCTTCGCCCTCTCCCCAGCCGCTTTCAATGAGCGTAACTTTCGTTTGGCCGGCGGCGATTTCCTTGAAGCGCAGCACAACGCTCGTGTGTTGCTGGCGCACGTTTGGCAAATGCGGTGGCGCGTTCCAAGTGAAGGCCAGCATATTCTTTGGTTGTATTGCCAAAATCACGTTGCCTTCCCCGCCGCGTTCGCCCGGTGCAGCGTTGGGATTGAAAAAGATTTCATATGCGCCGCCAACCCGCAACTCGATTTTGCAAGCAGGCGCAAAAAAACTTTTCACTCCCGCTTCCGTGGTCCACGCTTCCCACGCGGCCTCAATTCCGGCGGGGAGGATGACTTCGGCCTTGACCACACGCTCGGAATCTTGGGCATATACACGGAAAGCTCCCAGCAATAACAGCGAAAACAGAAATTTCATGATTCACGCTCCTTTCATTTATTCGCGTCATTCTTCTATTAAACCTGCGAATAAATCTCTTTATGGCCGGAACCAAAAAAAGAGCAGAATTCTGACGAGCAGATAAACCAACACGAGCAATATCATGAATTGAAATTTCCTTATCCAGCGCCACAGGATTTCGAAAGGATTTTCTTGGTAAGAAGAAACTGTTAGTCCGTTCAGAAATCTTTCCACGTCTGCGGCTAAGGCTTGCGCGCTCTCGTAACGTTGGGCTTTGTCCTCCGCCATGGCTTTCGTGCAA
This sequence comes from Candidatus Zhuqueibacterota bacterium, assembly GCA_013361015.1. Taxonomy (GTDB): domain Bacteria; phylum Zhuqueibacterota; class Zhuqueibacteria; order Zhuqueibacterales; family Zhuqueibacteraceae; genus JABWAN01. Next base: position 5,878 of record JABWAN010000034.1, read on the forward strand.
ACAGCGAGAAGCTGTTTGGGAGCACGCAATTTTGCCAAAGCCAGGCTCGTACTTGCAGAGGCTTTGTTGTTTTCAAGCTGCGCTTGCGCAAGTCCGGCTGCGCTTGGGTTTAACAAGAAAGCCAGGATCGCACCGAGCGCGTACACGTCCGTGCGCTGATCGAGTTGCTCGATCTCGCCGCGCTTTTGCTCGGGCGACATGTAAGCCGGCGTGCCCAGCACCGTGCCGTGCTGCGTTTGATGTTGGTTGCCGGTTGCTGGTTGCTGGTTGTTTGTGGTTGAAAGCTGAGTACTCGCGGCACGATCCACAATCCACGATTCACAATCCACGATCTTCGCATCTTCCGACAACACCTTCGCCAGGCCCCAATCCATCACCAACACCTCGCCGAATACGCCGACCATGATGTTCTCGGGCTTGAGATCGCGATGCAACACGCCGTGCGAATGCGCAAAGGCAACGGCTTCGCAGGCTTTTTGAAAGATGCGCAGACGCTCAGGCAGTTCAAGTTCATGGCGCACGTATTCATCCAACCGCTGCCCCTGCACGAGTTTCATCACATAGAACACACGGCCATCGGGCAACTCGCCCACGTCGTGCACGGGCACGATGCCGGGATGTTCGAGCTGCGCAATCACACGCGCTTCACGCAGCATGCGCACTGACAACGCGTGCGCGGTTTCGGGCGTGTGCACTACCTTGAGCGCCACCCGACGTTGGAGCTGCGTGTCTTCGGCAAGATAGATCGTACCCATGCCGCCGGCCGCAAATTTTTCGAGCAAACGATATTTCGTCGCACCGAGATCGGGCGCCTCGACGACGGATTGCAAATGTTTGAGGAGATTATCGGAGAGCCAGGGCATGCTTATCGCTTCAATTTCACGGCTGTGACATGAGCAGTTTAGCTTGAGAGAGGAAGAAAGCTTTGAGCTCGTTGAATGTAACCGGCTTGAGCATGCGTGGCAGCGAATCGAGGTTTTCAACCTTCAACAAAGATATGGCAAGCCAGTAACCATCCAAACCCACGTGCTTTTGTTTCGCATGTTGCAAAAGCTCGGCAAAGGGAAACAATTCACGATCAATGAAGAAAACATCGATGAAGTCTTTTGCTTCGGCGCGATCAAAAAGAGCGGAGAGCTTATTGCAAGAAATGTCGAGCGCATTATCCGTCAAAATGCCGAAATCGGCTTGTCGTATCTTGGGTTGCAAGCGATAGGGCGAGTCCTGGGCGAAATCGCATTTGATGATTTCACCTTCACTGCCGTGAAAGAAAATTTCAAGAAAGGTTTTAAACTGGCGGCGCACTTCGATGCGGCCACGGAGGGCTTGCGCGATGTTCTCAAGGACGGGTAGGACCTGAGGAATTTGCTCCGGCTGTTCCGTAAAAAAATACAGGTCTTCAGAATAGCGATGAGCCAGGAAAAATGCGCTCAATGCCGTTCCGCCGGTTAAAAAGAAGATCTCGCTCAATTTCGATCGGCCAAGCTGTTGCAAAAAGTTTTGCTGCAAAGGCGTGAGAATCTCTTGGGCGGGCATATTAAACCTCTTGCAAATACCATTGCCAAAAGCGGCGCACGCGCCCTGATAGGCTGAGACGATCCAGATATTGCGCGATAACCTCGCGTGGAAGACGCTTAACTTCCGCGGCCGTGCCGCGCTCGAGTAGGCGGCCCAGATACCAAATCAAAAACCTTTCTTGCTGCATCTCCGCGGGCGAAAAGTCATGATCCCAGAGCAACCCGGGATTGATTTCGATGTCGTGAAGAGTTTTCATCAGAATGACAAATTAAGGGGAGTTATACACCAAGCCGCAACGAGTATATATGCGCATCATCTACTGCACACGCCCGGCAGCCGTCTACTTTCGAAATAATGCGGCCATTATATAAAAAAAACTTTGCGGATTAGCAATTGGAATGTTGGATTGCGCGAGAGCCGCGAGCCCGGTTTGGCAGAAGCGCGAACGGCGCTGCCAAACCGGAATTTCGCAACCGGTCAAAAGCGGGCAGAAATCTGTTGCATTGGGCGGGAATTTACTTCGTGCTCCTCCGAAGCAAACGCCAAATCGTAATGACCACTACTGAAATCACTGCCGACGTTATCGCAACGTTGTGCTCGCCCAGCAGCACTTGTTGAATAAGGGCGCTGAGCACAGCCACGAGGAGCAAAACGAAGACTGCTAACGCGATCTTCGCAATCGAGATTTTGTGCTTAAGCAATGGTTCCATGCGCTCCTTTCAAATATCATTTCAAATCAAGCTGCACGGAATTCGAATCCGGCACATCATCATTCCAGCCGGCATTGGAGCCGACCGCGGCAATGAGATTCATGCGACCGTCGTCGTCCAACTCCGTGCGCTTCATGCCGAGCAGCATTGTCTGGCTTATGCTATCCGCGCGGAACGCAAGGTTGTTGCGATAAAGATTCGTATATCGCCCGGCGTTCACGCCGTGAAAATCGCCCACGCCCACCGCGCCGCGAAAAACATTTGCGCCGTCCTTCACCACCCAAACGGAGACGAGCCGGTCGTATTTGAACGCGCGATTGCCGCCCCACCAATTCGAGCCGGTGCTTTGATTCTGATCCGTATCGACAACCAAGTTAATGCCAAACGCATCGGGGTTCGGCAGACGCGACAAATCGAGCTTGAACCAGATCGTGTCCGTGGCCGCATCATAGAAATACGACAGCGTTTTGACTGCGGCCCAAGCAGGATTAAAGCCGTCGGTTTCACTGTCATGCGCGAGGTTGATCCACGACGCGTGCGTCAAAGCGCTGATCGCCGGCGCGGCTACGAGTTGCGTCATGGGCAGCATCGTGGTTTTGACATACTCAAAGTTGGGTTCCAGCTTGAGCGCAGCTTGAAACTCTTCCTCCGCTGCGGCAACGCGTCCCACGCCGAGTTGCGCTTGTCCATACATCACGTGCGTTGTCGCCTGCCACCATCGCGCCTGGCTCGGCTCCATTTCTTTCTGCAATTTGAACTGTTGCAGCGCGGCTTGAAAACGTTCCAAACCTTTTTGTTGATCCCCGCCGGCTTGCGCCGGTTTGTAGTACAGCTCAATCGCTTCCTCCATCATAATGACGGGATGATTCGGCGCGAGCGCCTGCGCTTTCTGAAACGCCGCGCGGCTCTCTGCAAGAAAGCTCCGGTCATGCTTCGGATCGAGCATAAAAATCCAATACTGGCTTCGCCGCTGCACGGAGTAGGCTTCGAAGAGATTTTCTCGCAGCTTGGTCGCGGCCGCAGCCTGCACGAGCGCTTCTTTCACGAGCTTGAGGGCATTCGGCCGATTGCCCATCGTAGGAAGCGCGAGTTGCCAGTTCGCGAAAGCGATATAGTAATGCGTCCACGCGGCGAGCGAGTCGTTGCGCGTGACTTGTTCACTCTGCAAAAGTTTTTCAAAACTCTGCCGCGCCGCCACAATGCCGGCGCTGTCGGCTTTCATGCTCGTTTCCAAAAGCCGAGCGCGCGCCTGCAAAAAATCTCTTTCGGCTTGATTGGAGCGGCACGCGTCATTCAACAACGCCGCCAGCCCCGCCGTGCACAGGAATACAATACTCGAAGCTCTCATGAGTGGATGGCCTTTCTACTTTCTTGCAAAGATAGTTTGTTTGAAATCCTTAGCTCTACTTGGCGCATTCGAATTTCTGCCCGCGCAACACCCTTTCGTGTATTTAGCGTACTTCGTGGGCCGGAATGGCATCTGTCCGAGCAGAATTGAAATCTGCGTGCGATTTTTTCTAATAGGATAAGCCGGCGATGCGGGAAAAGCGTCGCAACCGAACAGACTAGACGTCAAACCTTATCGGCTTTGACGCGAGCGTCGCGGAATTGAGAGGGAGTCATGCCGGTGTGCTTCTTGAAGGCGGTGTTGAACGAGGCTTTGTTGTTGAAACCGGCTTCGAGGGCGATACTTAGGATGGTGTAATTTTGTTTGGCGGGGTCATCCAGCCACTGCTGCGCTTCGGCCACGCGGTATTGATTGATGAAATCGAAAAAATTCAACCCGAGCTTTTCATTGATGATTTGCGAAAGATGATGCGGCGAAAGCTCGAGCCGTGCGGCCAAGTCAGCCAGCTTCAGCTCGCTGTTTGTGTACAGTTTCTCCGTTGCCATCACGTGCTGCAGCTTCGCGAGCGCAGCTTCCGCGCGGCTGGGTGTGAGCGCGGACTTCTCATACTTCGGCGCGGGCTTCGCCGCCAATGCGCCGGAAAATATTTCCGGTCGCCGCAGCGTCACAATGCCGATGGCATAAATCAATCCAGCCAGACAGACGAGCACCAGCGCGTCCAGGCCGCGACTATAGGGCAAGCCGAAGCGCAGCGCGACGACATAGGCGAGCAATACGAGCACGAAGCCGCCGAATCCGAAAGTCAATTGCCGCAGCCATTGCCAACTCATTCGCTCGAGTGAAAGCGCGCCGTTTTGGAACTTCGCACCGTGTGCGCGCAGCACGCGCCACGTGAGGCCGGTGTAAATGAGCATGTGTATAATTTGCGCGAGTGCGAGCAGAAAATAGAGCAATGGCACGGGCGGGTTCTCGACGCCCAGGTATTGCTGCAGAAACGTGAGCTTCGTGGCACGCGGCAGAACATAGAAACGCGTGAGCCAAGCGGTTTGCAATATGAACGGCAAAAAATGCCAAGCCGCGCGGTGCTTAAATTTGAAATTCTCCGTGGTTAAAATTTTCGCGTAGAAATAAAGCAGCACGCCGAAGAGAAACTGCAGCGTCGCGGTGGTGAGCCAGAAATGCGGCAACACGAGCAGGAACTTCGTCCAATATGCCACAGTTTCGAGCAGGCGCAACGAGAATAAACAAATAAGCAGCGCTAGCACACGATTCGCGCGTTGGTTGCCGCGACGATGGGTACACAACACTAGCGCGAGAAACCCGCCTTGCGCCGCAGCGAGGAGGAGAAGAATAGCCGAAGTATTGAATGAAGGTTGCATGTCGTGTAGAGCTTTATGATAGAGCCGTGAAGCTCTATTTCTCAGAAAGCAAAACGGTTACCGGCAAAACCATTGAACACTTGCAACAAGGCGCGCTGAATTTTAATGCTAGCGCTAAAGTCTTTTTCGCGCTTTTCGTGTGCTTCGTGAGCCGAGATTTACTCGGCATGAAATTATGATTTCCGCGCCTCCGCTTCCGCCAGCCATCCGCGCGTCAACTTCTCCGCAGGCACGCTGGAAAGATACGGCTTGAGATCAAGAATCGGAGTGCCGTCCAACATATCGACGCCGCGCACACGCAAACGCGGCCCCTCGCGACCGAGCAATTGCACCACTGTGAGGCCAATCGGGTTCGGTCGTCGCGGTGAGCGCGTGGCAAACACGCCATGCGGGCGGCTATCCGTCGGTGGCGTCGCCAGCAAATCAAAACCGTCGATGCGATCGAAGACCCAAATTACAAACAAGTGCGAGAAGCCTTCAATATCTTGCAGCCCGCGCTCGAACTCCGGCAGAATTTCTAAAACGCCCTCGGCATCGTGTTTCGCGCCCGGGCCGTGGGGAATTTGCGCGGTTTCCGTATATGGGCTGCGTACTGTTCCAATAGGACGCATACCGAACATTGCTCACCTCAGATGGTAGCAGAGACGTGCCGGCGGCACGTCTCCACGCGGGTCAAATCCTACAACGGAACGTCTTCAAAACCCACACGCGTCCATTGCAAAAAGAACGCGCGTTGCAGAGCAATATCATCATTCTGCTTTTAGTTTGCAGCCAGCTCCAACTGCGCGGGCTCCAACGACACTGGCATCTCTGGCGTGAAATGGGCCTTGCCGTTTTGCGCGGGCGTTTTGATTTGCGACAAGTCCGATTTGAGATACGCATTCGGATCGTGTTCCAACGCGCCTTTGGGCAGCCATTCCCATAGCGGACCCAGTTCCTTTTTGACCCGATCAATATAGAATTGCGGAATCTCCGTGGTCTCTTGCTCAAAGAAGCGGCGTAGCGGCCGGTCGGTTTCGAGGCGCTCGCGCATGGCGCTGTGATATTTGATGCGGCCAAAGCCCTCGGAAGATACGGCGCGCACGACGTTCATCCATTTCGGAATCGGCGTTTCCATGGAAGAGAAACGTTTGGCAATGGCTCGCCATGAAAAAGTATAGCGCGTCAAGTCGATGACGTGATCATAAAACTCCGGCCACGAGTAGTTGCGCGGCTTCACATTCATCGCATGGTGATTGTTCAAGAAGTGAAACGGAAACGGCAAGACGCGATTTTCGCGCTGATAGTCTAGATTGAGCTGCGCGGCCTGGCCGAATGCGGAGAGCAACGAGTAGCCGGGAAATGCGCCCGGGGAGAGATCGACAAACCGCTTGGTCAATTCGAACGGCTCTGCGCCTTCATCAGAGTCGAGGCCGAGCACGAAGTTGGCTTGCAAATAGGGAATGTAGCGCATGATCAAATTGATGTGCTCGGAAACCTGGCGCACTTTGTCCATGCCGTGCGAAGCGCCGGTTTTCGATTTATTGCCGAGATCATACCACGATTCAATGCCCGGCAGGATGGCTTTGAAGCCGTTGCGTTTGAGGCGCTTGAGATGCGGCTCCGCGAGCAAAGACAAACTGCTCTCCGCGATGAAGTCGATGCCATTGGGCGGCACGACTTCTTCGATGGCGTTCATGTAGTCATCGAAGCGCACGCCGAAGTTGGGATCATGCCAGCCGACGACCGGTCGTTTCATGGTTTTGAGCAGAAAGCGCAAATCTTCTTTCAACACTTCAAAGTCGAGCGGTTGATACGGCACCGCGGCATCGATGCAAAAACTGCAAGTGTAAGGACAACCCAAGCTGCCGAGCATGGGCACGAGCTTAATGATCGGCGCTTTGCGCAACGTGGGTTCGATGAACTTCCAACGCTCGCGCACGCCGGGAAGGTCGCCCGGTTGCCTGCCGGCATCGAGACGCAGACCGAGCGGGCGATGGCGCGCGCAGTCCTGCAAAACGGTGCGCACGATGTTTTTATCCGTAAAGCCGAGCACGTAGTCGAAATACTTCTGCGCATCCTGCGGATAGCAACGCGCGTGCGGTCCGCCGAGCACGGTAACTGCGCCCTTGTGTTGAAACTGGTTGCTTAACGCATAGGCCAGTTGTGCTGATTGTGTGAACGCGCCAATGAACACGAGATCGACATTGTCGGGCAACTCTTCGAGCAGGTTCTCGAAACCGGTGTAGCACACGAGTTTCACCTCGTGCCCTTCTTCCTCACACCACAGTGAGATGACCTGCGGCATAATGCTCGCAAGATTGGCGTTCATCACACGGGCGAACAAGGCGCGCGTGGGCGCTTTGGTGACGAGATCGATGACTCCAATACGGAGCTTGCGCATCGAGACTCCCTTTCAGAAATGGAATGAGAAACGTTGCTCGTGAGAAGATTGCTTCCTAGCAATCCAAAGCCGGAGTAAAGCTTCGCGTTGCCTTCCTCTCAGAGGGTATGAGAAAAGATGTGGTTTGGAATGCCATGCTTCGGTTTCGCGCGGCATGGCACTGCAATTAAGGACTCACCGAAAAACCTACAACCCGTGCTATTCCGAAGGTATGACGTGGAAATGAGACAAGATGCGGAAGAGCCAAAGCCCCAAACAAAGGAGGAATATCACAACCATCAGGATTCTAAACAGAAAAGGGGAGAGTTGCAAGCGATAATCGGCCAGCGTGGCCAAGCGTAACAACAAGCGCACACCTTGCAGCAAGAGCAGCAGCGCCACCGGCAGCGCGAGCGGGTTGAGCGCGCTCGCCTGGAGAATGCGTCCGTGTCCGAGGAAGAGAAAAGCACGCGTCATGCCGCAGCTCGGGCACGGCACACCGGTGAGATTTTTAAAGAGGCACATGGTGAAGCGCGATTGCTCGAAGGGAGGCACAAGCAGGCTAATGAGAAAGATCGCGACAATCGCGAGCAGGCCGGCATAGGTCTCGAGACGATGGGCTTCTGGATGAGAAAGCGGAAGTCTGATGAGTTTCATGGGGTATTCATTTGCGGCGAAAAAAACTCTGCGGCTTTCCAACTTTTGCGCGAGCGGCTCCATATGCACGGCTCTGGGACAGTCTGCGTTCGGAACAATCTATCCGCCTTTGAGCAACTTGTAAATCCGATTGACAATCTGTCCATGCAGCTTTTGCTCGTTGAACTCTTTTCCGAAGCTGCGCCCTCATACGTCACACCATTTCTTGGTGCGAAATCCCCTTGTCATTAAGCTTGGCGATAACCTAGCGCGTTTCAGTAAAAAGGCCAGCGTCAATCTAG
>JABWAN010000995.1 GCA_013361015.1 Candidatus Zhuqueibacterota bacterium
AGTGGGCACCGGTTTTCCGAAAAGACCCAGCGCCAAGCAAGAGCCTGATCCATGCTGAGCGTCGACGTGATGAAGACCGTGGGGGACTTCGCGATCCAGGCGAAGTTCGACGTGCCGAGCGGCGCCACGGTGCTGTTCGGACCCTCGGGCTCGGGCAAGACCTCGATCATCAACATGATCGCGGGCCTCATGACGCCCGACCGCGGGCGCATCCTGTGCCGCGGCCGGCTGTTATTTTTATGTTAAAAAGTATTGCCCAGACTTTATTGAACTGTGAACTTAAGATTAAGAATGTGTTAAGAAATCAAGCCAGCGCTTGGCTGCGTATCTGCGCGAGAGGGCTTTCCCCCATCTTCTTCAAGCGAAAGCTGAACGTCGAGCCTTTGCCTACCTGGCTATGCACGTGGACGTGGCTTTCATGTGCTTCGACAATGTGTTTGACGATCGCCAAACCCAAGCCCGTGCCGCCCACGGCGCGCGAGCGCTCGCGATCGACACGATAAAAACGCTCGAAAATTCTACCGAGATGTTCTTCCGGAATGCCGCGTCCGGTGTCGCTGACAAAAATTTCGATTTCCTCCACGAAGTCTTTATAGCCGACTTCCACCCGGCCCTCGGTTACGTTATACTTTATCGCATTCTCCACGAGATTCGTAAGCACTTGCGCCAAACGCTCGCGATCGCCAAGAACATTCACCGGCGTGTTGGAGGGCGTTAGTTCCAGCGTGATGCCGTTCTGCTGCGCCGTGGCTTGCAGCTCCGTAATTTGTTTGGTGAGCCATTCATGAATCTCAAAATAGCGCATGCTCATTTTCATGTCGCCGGTTTCGATGCGCGAAATGTCGATGAGATCGGTAAGCAGATTGTTGAGGCGTTTGGTTTGGCGATAGGCTTTTTCGATAAAGGATTTTTGCAGCTTTTCGTCTTTCACCTTGTCGTCGAGCAGCGTTTCGAGATAGCCTTGCACCGCGAAGATGGGCGTGCTCAACTCATGCGAAACATTGCCGAGAAATTGGCTGCGCATGGTTTGCAGCTTGCGCATTTGCTTCACGTCGTCGCGCAGCTTGGCCAGCATGTCATTCAGCAATTCCGAAAGCTCGCCGATCTCGTCGCGCGATTCCGGTGCGAAGTGCGCTTCCATGTCGCCCTTCTTTACGGATTCGGCCACGTGCGCGAGTTTTTGAATCGGCGCCGTCAGCCGGGAAGAAGCCCAATAGCTCACCAACGCGATCAACAACAGCGCCATGCCGCCGCCGCCGAAAATTTTCCAGCGTAAATCGCGCAGCACGGCTTCCACTTCATCTAAAGGCACGGCGAGACGAACAAATTCCACGCCGGCTAGGAGGCCGGCACTTCGATGACGCGGGCTGACCTTTTTCGCCGCGTAAAACAAGCGCTCCTTCACCGTGGCGCTCAAACGCCGCGCGCCGCCGAAGCCTTCGCGCGCGGCCATTTCCACTTCCGGACGGGAGCCATGATTCTCCACGAAACGCAGCGAATCCATCTTGACGCCGGATTCAAACACCACCACGCCGAGCGAGTCGATCAACGTCAAGCGCGCGTTCACGGTTTCGGCATAATCCACGAGTAAATTATAAGAGGCGGCCAGACTGTTCGTTCCGAATGCGCCCACGGCGAGCAAGTACTCAACTTCATCAACGTGCGTCTTGAGCTGATGAAAGAGGCGGCTTTCATAGTAGTCTTCGAGTTGATAGCTGATAATGAGGCCCCCGGCAACCGTAACGACGAGCAACATCAAGAGATGGACGAAGATGAGGCGATGGCGCAGCGAAAGCTTCATCATTCCTCCGCTCTCAATCTATACCCCACACCTTTGATCGTTTCGATGAGCTGCAGGTGTTCTTCTCCGAGCTTTTCACGGATCTTCCGAATGTGCACGTCGATGGTGCGATCGATAACCACGACGTTGTCGCCCCAAATCTCGTTGAGCAAGGTGTCGCGCGTGACGACTCGGCCGGGCCGCTTGGCAAGATAGACGAACAATTCAAATTCTTTTTTGGTGAAAGGCACGGACTTGCCCGCCACCGTGACGGAATAGTTCAGCGTATTGATCTCGACCTCGCCGAAGCGCATGGGTTTGTCGGCCTCAAGTGCGGCGGGCTGCGCTTTGCGGAACACGGCTTTTATGCACAGAGCAACAGCCCTGCAACGTACGGTGTACATGCATTTGTGATGTTAAAAAATGCTGAAAAAAAGTCGATTGAACGCGGCAATAAAACAACTAAGGCCTTCTCAATATGATCTTCTCCTTTACTTGTGCCGAGGGAGCATCCAAATCGATTATATTGATTTCCAGGAGTTCGGGATCGATCGAAACGATTTGAAAATCGGTCGCGTAAAAACCATCGGATAAGTCGATCCGAAGTTTAGTGTTATTGTCCAGCAACATCCAGGTGCCGGGGATAACAAAGTTAGGTATATCCGTATCACAAACCGGATCCATATCTTTAATAGCGCAGCTGCCATCCGGCGCAAAAAACCATATGTTGCCATTTTCACATGGAAGTGCTACATCTTCGAAAATGCCGTCGCCATCCCAGTCCACGAGGTTTTCCGATTGATACCAATCGCCACCGGTCAGCAACTCGGCAACTGAGTATGCCTTAT
>JABWAN010000996.1 GCA_013361015.1 Candidatus Zhuqueibacterota bacterium
CCTATGCGCGCTCTCCTTCGGTTGTTTCAACCGCCTTTTTGTGCATGGTAAGAATGCGTGCTTGTTTATGCACCTTGCCGGGCGTCTCGGGCGAGGTCTCCGTACCTTCCGGTTCTTCTTCCTCGGGCGGATGAATTTTCTCAAGACGTACTGGCGTTCCACCCATGGTAAATTCCGCACCGCGAATTTGCTCGTCGTCGATGATCCATGTCACGACCTTGAGCGGCAATGCCAAAATGAAGAGCTTTACGTGCCACCAGCCGCGCTTGTGATCCGGCGAAATGTCTTCCACCCGCGCGAAAAACGCCGGCTTATGCTCGATGTGAATCAGCGCAAGATCATATGGTTCCAACGCCCGGGCTTTACCAAGCATGCTTATTCTCCGCTTTGCTATGAACCAGCGCGCAAAATAACCAGAAAGAGCGCGAATGTCAAAGAAAATTTCAGTCCATGGGCATTGCCGCAGTTACGCAGGGTAGCCATCCGGCTTTTGAAACAATCCGGCATCATGTTTTCGTTTTGCTTTGTCTCTGCTCGTTCTTGTGTATCATCTCCGCTAGTTTACCGAAGTGGCTAGTTCATCGAGGTGGCTTAAAGCGCTGCGCAGACTTCAAAAAGCAAAGGCCTGCGTCCGTGCATGATGAAAACGTAACGCAGAACCCTTGTCCGTAATCAACTGTTTGCATACTTGCAGCTAGCGTAACAGCATTTTCGTGGTAACCCTTAGGTTCAAGCTAAGAGGCTTGTGCTCTCGGCTGCAAGTCACCTCGCGCGCAGAGGCCACCTCGGTAAACAAGCGAAGAACGCCCCTCGGTGCAGCAGCGACAGAACACAAAAAGCAACCACAGATTATGCGATGAACCTCGGGGCCATGCCGAAGTTACCGTGCGACGTTCTCCACCGGGAACTCGGCATCACGTCCCAAAAAGTTCACAGAAAATTTCTTTCCGCACTTGAAAATGTCCACTTGCGAGACTTGCAGCGATACAGTGTTTTGCTGTGAGACATTTTTTTAAACATTTTCTTCAAAACTACAATTGTGACAAGAGCTATAACTTTCTATGAGTTAGAGATAAATGTGTCACTCCGTTGAGGCTTTGCTCGGCAGTGGCATACGATGTGCAAAAGCATGAGGCGTGCAAGCAATAGATGACATGCTGGCACGAGTTTCTGGTTTTCGGCTACCCCATCATCCATATACTTCCATCCTTAAAAAAACTCGTTTTTTTAAGGACACCTACCCCAAAGAAGAGGGACATGGTTTCGCGCGCCGTGTCCCTTTTTTTATTCCAGGAAATTCCCTTGCCTTTTGAAATGCGGTTAGATACTTTGCCGCCGCTTTCTTAAATCGTGTGCCACACTCATTTACGCGCTAGGCCATGACTTCGCTCCCCATTGTTGATTCCTCAAATGCGCCCAACTATATCAACGAGAGTACTTCATCCACTTCGTTCTCGAAAAAGTTGGATTTGGGCTTCGGCAAAGAAGTTTCTTTCATTCAGCTCGGCAAAGCACTAACCTTCAGACGCATTTGGAATGTGCTCCAAATGCTCGCGGCCCTTTTGCTCTCAATACTAACGAAAAGGCCAATAGTCTGGGGCGTGCCGCCGGTGCTCACCATCGAACCGACGAATATTTGCAATCTGCGCTGCCCTCTTTGCGTCACGGGCAATGGCACGATGGAGCGCTCCTATGGCCGCATGGACTTCGATACATTCACGCGTTTGATCGACGAAATCGGCGATCGCGTGCTCTATCTCGTTTTCTTCAATCAAGGTGAACCGTATTTGCACCGCCGCCTCAACGAGTTTGTCGCTTACGCAAAGCGTCGCGGTATTTATGTGACCACCAGCACCAATGTCCACTATTTTGACGCTGAGACGGCGGAAGCCACAGTGCGCAGCGGCATGGACACGCTCGTGCTCTCAGTGGATGGCGCGACGCAAGCAACCTATGCACACTATCGTGTCGGCGGTTCGTTGGTCAAAGTGCAGCAAGGGATTCGCGCGCTTGTTGAAGCCAAGCAACGTTTGCGCAGCAAGACGCCGTATCTCTACATACAGTTCTTAGTCATGCAACACAACGAGCACGAAATTCCCGCAATGGAGCGCATGGCGGCTGAACTTGGCGTGGACCGGCTGCTCAAAAAAAATACTCAAGTCGAAACCTTGGAAGAAGCGCGAGATTGGCTGCCGCAAGAAGAGAAATATCGGCGCTATCATCTCGCGGAGAATGATTTCATCGTAAAGCGCGGCAAGGGCATTTGCGTGCGGCCCTGGCTTACGACGATGGTGAATTGGGACGGCAGTGTGGTGCCGTGCTGTTTCGATAAAAACGGCCGCCACACCATCGGCGAGTTGCGCACCTCCCCAAAATTTCTCACGATTTGGAAATCAGATTCTTCTTCGAATTTTCGTCACCAAATGCTGAATGAGCGCAATGCAATCGACATCTGCAAGAATTGCAATCAGGGAATCGGGCTTTTCATCTAGACTGCCGTGGTTCCATCTGTTTAAACTTCTGCTCACCTTCAGTATTTCTACCTGGCTTATTTATTACCTTCGCTCTCATGATCTCTTCGTTGTCCTCCAACAAGTCCGCCCTTCGGCGATCTTTTGGGCGTGC
>JABWAN010000997.1 GCA_013361015.1 Candidatus Zhuqueibacterota bacterium
CTCGCTGGTAAATATGTAGATGAAGGTGTGATGGACTTTGTGGAGGGAAAGTATGGCCGTGGTCACAATTACGGCATTATGCTTGGCTACCTCGTCGTCGCCCCTCTTGACAAAGCTGTTGCCAAAGTAATCTCAGCAATGAACGCACGAAAAGCTACAACATTTGAAAAAAGTCCTTGTCAACCGGATGTAGCTCTTTGTTTTCATCCTCACACCCACCGTAGCAGCCATCTTCAACGTGAGATCAATAACGTTATCACATTGGTTCATGTGTTTTTGGATTTTTCTTGAAATCGGTTTTCGTCACGAAGCAAATCCTCACCCCCAAAACGCCCGTGCTCAAATTTAACATGGGCGTTTTGTATTCAAACCGAAGTTGATGCCAACCCCACAGCGCAAACTACTGTTTCCTCCATCTCCTCACCAACACCACCAACTCCACCGGCAGCAAGAAGAACGCAAGATTCTGTCTTGCAAATTTCAAACATCCATCCCATCTTATTCTGCGTACACATGCAGCATTTGAAGAAGCCGTCAAAATAAACTGACGCCCACCTATTCCAATTCCGGAGAAAGCAAATGTTTCGACGCCAAACTCTATTCTTCGCATTTCTGCTGTTGTGCTTTCACGACCAACTCTTGGCTCAAGCCCAATTGGTCGGGGTTAATCTTGCCGGCGCTGATTTTGGCGAAGGGAATTTGCCCGGCACTTACAACGTACACTACACCTATCCAACCTCCGCGGAAGTCAATTATTTTACCGGCAAAGGCATGAATGTTTTTCGGCTGCCCTTCAGGTGGGAGCGGCTGCAACGTTCCGCATATGCCGAATTCGATGTTGCCGAACTGAGCCGCATGGAGGGCTTTGTGAACTATGCCACCTCCGCAGGCGCTTCGGTTATTCTTGATCCGCACAATTACGCGCGCTACTTCGGCAACGTTATCGGTTCGGCAAATCTTCCGGTCGCGGCCTTTCAAGATTTTTGGCGCAGGTTGGCGAATCACTATAAGAACAATTCCAAAGTCATTTTCGGTTTGATGAACGAACCCAATTCGATGTCTTCGGAGTTATGGCGCGACGATGCCAATGCCGCGATTGCAGCGATTCGGCGAACGGGCGCAACGAATTTGATTTTGGTGCCCGGCAATGCGTGGACCGGCGCGCACTCATGGGCGCAGAACTGGTATGGCACGCCCAACGCGACCACGATGCTGACTATCGTTGATTCGCTCGACAACCATGCGTTTGAAGTGCATCAGTATCTCGACAGCAATTCTTCCGGAACCTCCGCAACTTGTTCGGGCGCTACCGTCGGCTCGCAGCGCTTGCAGAGTTTCACCAACTGGCTGCGGCAAAATCATAAGCGCGGTTTTTTAGGCGAATTTGGCGTGGCCAATAACCAGACTTGTCTTGCAGCGGTCGATGATATGCTCGATCATATTGATGCCAACACCGATGTGTGGCTCGGCTGGACGTGGTGGGCCGCCGGTCCGTGGTGGGGCAGTTACATGTTTTCTATCGAACCGGCCAATGGTGTGGACAAGCCGCAGATGGCGGTATTGCTGGAGCACATTGGCAACCCCAGCACAGTGGAAGCGCCGGTCGCGCAAAATATTCCAGGCGATTTCTCGCTCAGTCAAAATTATCCGAATCCCTTCAATGCCCGGACGATCATAGAATTTTTTCTCGGCCAGCCGGGTTTTGTTCGTCTCGAAATCATAAACAGCTTGGGGCAGAGTATAGAAACGATTCTGGCAGAAGAGCTCTCCGCCGGCAAGCATGCGATAAATTGGAATGCAGATATTCTGCCCAGCGGAACCTATTACTATCGGCTCCAAACTTCCACGGGATTCGAAATCAAGAAGCTCGTTGCACTCAAGTGAAGGGCTAATGAAATTTGACGATCAAAATCGGTAATGAGCCAATTTGAACTCATCCCCCGGCCCCTTCTCTTAAAAAGAGAAGGGGAGAAAAGACAAGCATGAATTATGAACTCTCCCCTTCTCTTCGCAAGAGAAGGGGCCGGGGGGATGAGTTCGGAAGCATGCCCATTACCGAACTTGATTATCAAAGCTCATTAGATGAGCACCGCCTAGATTACCTTCCGATCTTTTCAAACCGCGAATCAACGTCAATGAACGCTAATTTTTTTCATTCGCGTTTATTAGCGTCTATTCACGGTTAAGAAACGGGAAAGCCAAGCGGCCGGTGACCCCATACAAATTGTGATCGCAATGTCCAATATTGGAGTGCTGAATGAAAAGCCGCTCCACGCTTCGCTGAAGGAGTGGTGCGCGCAGCCGGGTGATCGCTTTGAAGTCGCGGTTGACGGGTTTGTCATTGATATTGTGCGCGATGATTTGTTGTTGGAAATCCAAACCGGCAATTTCGCTTCTCTCAAAGCAAAGCTGAATCAGTTAATCCGCAGCCATCGGATACGTTTGATCTGTCCAATCGCCCAAGAGAAGTGGATCGTTAAACTCGCGACGGGCAAAAGTAGTGGCAGCACGCGCCGTAAGTCACCCAAACGAGGGCGAGTGGAAGATTTGTTCCGGGCGATGGTGAGTTTTCCACAGTTGCTAGCGAACCCAAACTTCTCTTTGGAAGTCTTGCTGATAAAGG
>JABWAN010000035.1 GCA_013361015.1 Candidatus Zhuqueibacterota bacterium
AGTGCCAATGCGCAAGGGGATACCTGCGCGATAGAATGCCCACGCCAGTTCCGGCCGCGGAAAGAGCGCGAGTACGACGTCGAAATCATACGAGCGCAACAGTTTGGCCAGCGATTGCGCGCCCATGGCCTCACCCAAAGAATCGAGACGCAGCACGCCGTCAACGTGCGGATGCAGATCCAAAATCTCCGCGGCATAGTCGCGCGTGAGAAAAAAAACTTCCGCGTTCGGAAATTCCTTCTTCAGTGCAGTGGCGACGGGCGTCGAGAGCACGAGATCGCCCAGACGATCGGTGCGCGACAAGAGAAAGCGTTGCGTGGTGCTCATAGCGGTTCGCGGCGACGTTCCTGAACCAAATGCACAATCGCCGGCAAAATACGGTCAATCTCATTTGCAATAATCTCTCCGCATTCGCGGTAGACCGCCAGACTCGAGCCAATGGGGTCTTCGATGTCGGGATCGTCCAGCGGTTCTCCGTTGGCGAATTGCTTCAACAAAAAAACGTTTTCGCGATAGGCAGGATAACGGCGGCGCAAATAATCGACATGTTCCGTGGCCATGGCTAAAATCAAATCCGCATTGGCGACCATATCGTGCGAGAGGCCTTGCGAGCGATGATTCGAAATGTCGCCGCCCATTTCGCGCACGACGCGTCGCGAATACTCCGCTGCGGGCATGCCTTCAATGTCCAGTGTGCCGGCAGATTGCACTTCAACTTCGTCTTGCAAACGGCTCGGCAGTTTCAGCCGTAGCAGGCCCTCGGCCATGGGGCTGCGACAACTGTTGCCGCTGCACACAAAGAGTATTGCATAAGGCCTGCGCTCCTCCTTCACGATAGCATCGCTCCAATAATTTTTTCCAACGCATGCTGTTCGACCACACCCTGTCGCACAATTCTTGGCGGCATGGTCGTAACATCTACAATCGTTGAAGGCACGGAATGAAGAATCGTGCCTGCATCCAAAATCAAGTCGATCACCTTGCCCAATTGCGCGATGATTTCTGCAACCGTGAGCACGGCCGTGTCGCCGGAAAGATTGGCGCTCGTTGAGGTTATCGGCGCTCCTAATTGCAAACTCAATTCCCGTGCGAGCATACTGTTCGGCACGCGCATCGCGATTTTGTCTGTGCCCGCGGTGAGACGCGGCGATACGGTTGCGCTCGCATGAAAAATGAGCGTCAATGGGCCGGGCCAGAAATGTTGCGCGAGCTTTTCTGCCGGCGGAGGGAAATCTTTTATCCAACCTGAGAGCAATTCCTTGCTGCCAACGATGAGCGGCATGGCTTTTTGTTGCGCGCGTTGTTTTAAAGCATAAAGGCGCGCGATCGCAGTCTCCTGCCGCGCATCCACGCCGAGGCCGTACATCGTGTCCGTCAAATAGGCGAGAACTTCTCCGTGGCGCAACGCTTCGACTGCGGAGGCAACAGCAGCGGCAGCGGGAGCGTTCGAGTCAACTTTGAGTGTACGCATGGGCGTGAGTCAATTTGAAGAAACATACTGCTAGGCAAGTGAGGCCACGACATAATGAAAGACCTCTTCGACCGAAATTTCCTTCATGCACGCGTGCGTGCCGATTGGGCAGGTGCGTGTGCCGTGTGTACTGCATGGGCGACATACCATGTCTTTTTCAATGACAGCGTGTCCCTCTCCGAAAGGCGCGAATCCGAAGCGCGGAACGGTTGGGCCGAAGATCATGAGAACGCGGCAGCGCGTCGCAACACCGAGATGCGCCGGAGCGCTGTCATTACTCACGAGCACTGCGCATTCGTTCAGTAACGCCGCAGATTGTCTCAATGAAAGTTGTCCTGCGGTGTTGACACACCTCGCGCCAGCTTTTTTTTGAATCTGCTCACAAAGAACGGCATCGTCTTTTCCACCGATGAGAAAAATCGTTGCGCCGGTTTCATTGATGAGCCTGCGTGCGAGCACGGCAAAACTCTCTTGCGGCCAGCGTTTTGTGGCCCATACGGATCCGGGCGCGAGTGCGATCCTATTATGAAAAGAATTTTTTGTGAAAGAGGCGACGCGAGCTTCATCGCTCTCATCCCAATAAACCGCAGGTTTGAAACGAGAAGCGAGTGCGCCGAGCCCGCGCAACAAATCGAGATTGCGCTCGACTTCGTGCTTCGCTTCATAAATGATTTTGTCCGTGAAGAGAAACGCGCCGGCGCTGCGATTGAAGCCGATGCGCTGCGGAATTTTTGCGATCCAAACCAACAACGCGCTGCGCAATGAGCGGTGCGGCACGAGCGCGAGTTGGAATCGCTCTGCCCGCAATTGCCGAGCAAGCTGCCACAGCCCGCGCGCGCCGCGTTGTTTACCGCGTTTGTCGTAAACCCAAACGCGCTGAATGTACGGATTCTTTTCCAACAAGTTTGCCGCGCCGGGAATCACCATGAAATGCACTTCGCACGGCGCGAACATTTCATGCGCGGCTTGCGCCAGCGGCGTGGCGAGAATCACGTCGCCGATGAAGGCGGTTTGGAGGATGAGAAGCTTACGCTTTGCCATGCAAGAGGAATCTTTTTCGCACCAGCGAACACTGCAATTCTAAAAACTCTTCCCAGTGCTCAAAAAGATTCTTCCAGAGTGACAAACGTCATTGGGAAGTCCATTTTATCAGAGACTATTCGGGAACTTCATTGAGAGCAATGCTGCCAGCTTTCTGAATTGCGGCTCGGTTTTCCCGTGGAGCTGTTTTCCAGCGCCGATGCATCCAAAACCAATGGTCGGGATAACGGCGCACGTATTTTTCGAGCACGTCCGTCCAAGCTTGCGTGATGTGATGCAGCTTCTCTGCTTCGCTCCAGTGTGAAGGCAGATCGTCAAAGCGCAGGCATTCGCTTTCGACGAGGTGCTTGCCGCCCGGTTGGCGCAATGAAAAAACGAAGAGAATCGGCGCGCCGGTTTTGAGCACGAAGGCCGCGGGACCTTGCGCGGTCGAGGCCGGCCGTCCCATGAAATTGACGAACAAACCGTTGCGCCCGGCATCTTGATCCGCGAGAATGGCAACGAATTTTTTTTGCCGCAGCGCTTTCAAAATTTCCTTCAATGATTGGCGCGGAATGCTGTGCATGTTGACTTGCGCGCGTGTGCGGCGAATGAGAGCATCGACGTAAGGGTTGTTCTGCGATTGATAGAGATACACCATCGGGAACTGGTGCGCGAGCATCACGCCGAGATATTCCCAATTGCCGAAGTGGCCGGTCATGCACACGGCGCCGGTGCCGGCCTTCATGGTTGCAAACCACGGTGCGGAATCTTGCGCGCTTCGGAACGGCGCCAGCTCGGCCAGTTCTGCGCGCGACATGCTGGGCAGACGCAGATACTCCAGCATCATCATGCCGAAGTTTTCGTAATTGCGGCGCGCGAGGCCGCGCAACTCGGATTCGGTTTTTTCGGGAAAAGCGCGGCGCAAGTTATCGAGCGCGACGCTGCGGCGAATGCGCAGCACTGAAAAAGTGAATCTCCCTAAACCGGCTCCGAACGCGAGCAGCCACTTGCGCGGCAAAGTCGCCGCGAATTGCACGAGCAGCCACAGACCGCCATATTCGAAAAGATGCTTGAGTTTTCGCATAGTGAACGAATTAACGCATCGAATTTTGGTTGAGCAAAGTAGGCAAAAAAGGAGAGATTGTCAATTTTAAAGTCGGTGAGGGAGATCGGAGGGAAGGACAAAAGTATTGTCGCCCGCGAAACAAATGAAAAGCTCGAAAGGCATTGCCCGTTTTCGCGTATTTCGTGTGTTTCGTGGGCTATGAATTGAGGCAGAGATCAATCCAAAAGTTTCAAAAGATAATTGCCGTACTCGCTTTTGACGAGCGGCTCGGCCAGCGCGCGGAGTTGTTCTGTGTCGATGTAGCCCAAGCGATAGGCAATCTCTTCCACACAAGAAATCTTCAAGCCTTGGCGCTTTTCGACCGTCTCCACGAAATTGCTGGCTTGCAGGAGTGACTCGTGCGTGCCGGTATCGAGCCACGCGAAGCCGCGCCCCAATAATTCTACACGCAGTTGGTTTTTGCGCAAATAGCTCATGTTCACATCCGTGATTTCCAATTCACCGCGGCGTGAAGGCTTGAGGTCTTTGGCAATTTGTACAACGGCGTTGTCGTAGAAATAAAGCCCGGTCACGGCATAGTTCGATTTGGGCTGCCTGGGTTTTTCTTCAATGGTGAGCGCTTTGTTGTAGGCATCAAACGAAACCACGCCGTAGCGCTCGGGGTCGCGCACGTAATATGCGAACACCGTTGCTCCACTTTCTTGTTTTGCGGCGCGTTGCAACATCTCCGGCAAACCGTGGCCGTAAAAAATATTGTCGCCCAACACGAGCGCGACGTTGTCCGCGCCGATAAACTTTTCGCCGATAATGAAGGCCTGCGCCAAGCCCTCGGGACGCGGCTGCTCGGCATACTCGAAATGCAAACCGATTTGCTTGCCGTCATTCAACAGGCTGCGAAAGCGCGGCAGGTCTTGCGGCGTGGAGATGATCAAAATTTCACGAATGCCGGCGAGCATTAGCACGGAAAGCGGATAATAGATCATGGGCTTGTCGTAAATCGGCAAGAGCTGTTTGCTCACCGTTTGGGTGAGGGGATAAAGCCGGGTGCCGCTTCCGCCCGCGAGGATAATGCCTTTCATGTGGTGTGCTCCTAGTTGTCGTGGAAATCTTGCGCTGCTTACAAAACAAAAGGGCACAGTTGGAAAACTGTGCCCTCCTCTCATTTCAAGCCGGCCTATAAGCCGAATTCTGTATTCCGTTGAAACGGAATGACCATCATTTATCTGGGACTGTTGTCGCCAACAGCCTCGAGCATGCTACCCGCTTACTTGAGCGAGCCACTCTTCACTCCGCAGATGCGGAGAGCGTAAGCCTATTTGCATTTGCACGAGGTATTGGTTACCCTTTTCACTCTTACTTCGTTTGCGCATGCGCAAACGAGGCAGACCTGGTTTCTGTGGCCCTATAACGCCATCGCTGGCGAGAGGAGTTACCTCTTACCTTGCTCTATCGTGTTCGGACTTTCCTCATTCCGCAAGCGGAACGCGATGGTCCGGCCGGCTTGATTCTCAGAAAGCATTTTAAATTTGAAATTGAAAATTTGCAATGCAAAAAGCGAGGCGCCGCCGCCCCAAAGAATTTTGCATACGGATTTCGCAAATCAAGCGGATGAGCATGATTAAGTATCCGTTTTATGCGTCAAATCCACTTACAAAAAAAATTTGCTGTTAAGAAATTAATGTTTATGCCAGCACCGGTTCTTCCTCAGGCCAAATCAAAATACGGCCGCAACTTTCACAATAGTAAATCTCTCTCATCTCGCGAATTTCCATGGCGCGTTGCGAGGTGATACGCGTGCTGCAACCGCCGCACGAACCGCGCACGACCTTCACGACGGCCAGGCCGTCTTTGCCGCGCAAAATGCGCTCATACGAACGCAACAAACCCAGATTGAAACCAGTGGTCAGGCTTTGCCGTGCACTCTTGAGTTGATCCACTTGATGCCGGTTTTGTTCCAGTAGTTGATTGAGAAGCTCTTCTTGCTGATCACGCTCTTGCTGCAGAGCCTTGATTTGCTCTTCGTGTTGTGCGAGTTCCTGTTTCAAATTCTCTTCTACTTCGAGCGCTTGCAAAACTTTCGTCTCGCTTTGATCGATTTCCTTGTCCGTGTTTTCGATTTCGAGCGTAACGGCGTCGTATTCACGATTGGTCTTCACGGCATAGAGCTGCGTTTCATACTTTTTCTTGCGCTCTTTCGCCATGCTTATGGCATTTTCCGCGGCGCGGCGCTGTTGCCCCGCATTGGCCAAGTGCGCCACTTTTTGATCGTACGCGCTCGTCACTTCCGTCAACTTTCGCTTGAGTTCTTCCAGCGTGTGCGGCAGATCGCCTTTGGCTCTTTCGAGCGTATAGAGCTGGCGATCGATTTCCTGCAGCTCGAGCAGCGTTTGTATCTTTGCGTACAAAACGACCTCCTAACCTGAAACTGTGTGATAAAAATTCCTGCGACGATTCCGCTGCGGAATTCGTAGCGCGGGCTTCCAAACCGCCAATCCCACCGCAAGAAAGCGCGTGTATCGGGAATCTTCGCGGCAAAACGGGCCGCCTTTAAACAAAGAATGCACCTCTTGTGAAGGTGCATTCTTATTTTGTCATAGACCGTGCTTGGCTCATGCAGCATCTGCCGTGATGCGAAACTCGCGAGAGGCCCGTAAGGGCGCGCCACAAGGCCGGCAATAGGAAAATATAAATTCGCTTCATGAGTCTGTCGTGTATATGGGTTATTTGCAGACGGATGCTTCGTCAAAGCTAAGGGCCGAATTTATGTTCATGCTCCTAAAAATGCAAGCCCTTTCTTGGCATTCAAGTGTTCCCTCCGTTACGTGCGCTAGCATGCGACTTTCGGCGCAGTGAGGCATGACTTCCAGCCGTGTTTTCTTTCTTGTCTGTCGCTGCGCGTTGTTGCGTGCCTTCTGCGCTTGTTTACCGAGGGGGCTAGTTGATCTGGCTGGCATAAAGCGCTGCGCAGATTTCAAAAAGCAAAAGCCTTCGCCCTTGCCGCGTCCGGTATTTTGTGCCGAGCGTGAAAAAAAATCCCTTCTGGACGATATGTTGAACGCGCGCGCTTGTGCTCTCGGCTTTAAGTCGCCTCGTGCGCAGAGGCCGCCTCGGTAAACAAGCAGAGAAGAACCCTCGGTGCAGCAGCGACAGAACATAAAAGACCAATCTAGCCTCTGAATTTGTCGCACTCGAAATGGCGAGGTGCGTTTGCGAGATCCCGTTTCAGGGCTGCCATTTTATTTCGAACAACTGCACGCGATGATTACCGCTGTCGAGCACGAGCATGTGCATGGCGCTTGCGTCTTTGCGGTCTGCAGGCGTGGGGGCGGCCTGCAGCAGCGCGACCGCGGCCCGCAGCAGCGCGACCGCGGCCGGCGCTTCGAATGCGTTTGTGCCTTTGCCGCGTTCGCCAAATTCACCTAGGCTTTCGCCCTCCCTCCCCAGAAAACTCAAAGCGTGGCGCTCGCGATCCGTGACAATCATGCCATGTCGCCATTCCGCGATTCCGCACGGCGCGGCCAGTGTGTTCGCACCCAAGCGGCGCAGAAAATTTCCGAAGGTATCATAAACCATGATCGCCGCCCGCGATGAATCACTCACCCAAACTTCGTTGCGCCGGGAAATAAAAATCTTTGCGGGTCGTGCGAGCCCGCCTTCGCCCCAATTGAAATCACCGAAACTCGCTTTGGGGTCGCCGAAAGCATCGAAGCGCAACACGCGATTGAATTCGTGGTCTGCAACGAACAACTCGCCTTGCACAGAAAGGCCCAGCGCGGCAGGGTAGCCGAAGTGCAAATTTTCGTCACCCGTTTCGTTCGAGATGTAAGAAGAGATAAAGTTCAAATCTTTATCATAACGTTGCAAACGCTGGTTGTTGTAATCCGCCACGAAAACATCCAAGTCGTTGCCCGCCCACACGTCCACGGGGCGATCGAATTGCTGCTCGCCGAAACCGAAGCCGCCGACTTCGCGCAAGAGCTTGCCCTGCAAGTTGCATTTCACAACGCGGTGATTGCCGGTGTCGGCGATGTAAATGTTGTCTTCGAGATCGACGCTCATTCCCAACGGATGCGCCAGTCGGATCGCGCTCGCAGAATCGCCGAGGATCGTGCGCAGATACTTCACCTCCACGTGTGATTGTGTCGTGCCGAGCTTGCTGGTCGCGAGTACGGCCAGGGCGATTACGCTGGGAATATTGCAACACGTTTTCATGTGCATGGCTTCAATCTCGAGATTGAGAGTTGCTGCTTGGAAAACCAAACGGTGGGAAGATAGAAGGCGTGGTGCTTTCTTGCAAGCGTTGAAATGGGAAGGCCGAATTTGGAACACAGCCCCGGTCCGTTTACACGCTCCCGAGACCCTGCGCCAATTCTGAAATCGTCACGAAACGATATTCGTCCCGCAGCAGTGCCTCGATGATTTTTTCCACGGCCCACACGGTTTGGCTACGGTCAACGTGTTTAGTGTTGCCGCCGTCGTGCAAGATGATGATGCTGCCGGGCCGCACGCGGCGCATCACGCGTTGGTAGATTTTGTGCTGGCCCGGCAAATGCGGATCGCGCGGGTAAACGTCGCCGATCACGGTGCCGTAGCCGCAGGCCTCGATCATGTTGACCGTGCGCTTCGTGAACAGGCCCATGGGCGGACGAATGAAGCGCGGCTGCCGCCCGGTGTGGATGCGAATCGCCTCTTCGGTTTGATGAATCTCGCTTTGCACTTCTTCATCGCGGAGCAACGGCAGAATGCGATGATTGAACGTGTGATTGCCGATCTCATGGCGGCGCGCGGCAATACGCTGCGCCAAAAGCGGATACTTCAAAACATGGCGGCCGATGAGAAAAAAAGTGGCGGGAATATTGTAGCGCTCCAACAAGTCGAGAATCGCCGGCGTGAAATGTGGATGCGGGCCGTCATCAAAAGAGAGCGCAACGGTGCGCTCCTGCGTTTCGACGCGCCACAGCACGCGCCGCGTCAAGCGTGGGCCGAAGCGCTCAATGGCCAGCGCATGGCTGACGTCGCCCTTCGATAGCCGCCAGTGTGGCGCGGGCTTCCCATAGATTTTCGGCAACAAAGGAACCGTCATAGGCTCGACCTATTCTAGCATCGTGGTTGGCAACGATAGAAGCCTTTTATTCGTTTTCGCTTTGTTCGTTGCAGGTTGATAAGAAGAACGTCGTTCTTTGCAGCTCATCTGTTGTGCAGCGCCAGAAATTCGTCGCGGACGCTGTTGATGGTTTTGATCAACCGTTTGCGTTCCAAGCGCAGCCGGTTGATCAAATGGCGATTCGTGAAGAGAAAGATCGAAAAGCTGAGATGTTCCCCGTAAGCGCGAACACGCTTGAGATAAGCCAACGCCCAGAATCCGCTCGCCGGCAAGCTCACCGCGTAGGCGCTTGCCCACCATCCACCGAGATAATACGCAACGACGCTGACTTGCAAAGTATAAAATACGAGAAAGGCCGCGCCGCCGGCAAATAAGAGCGCGGTGAGAATCTTCGTACGCTCGTCCACAAACTTTTGAGCGGCTCGTTCGGCAAGATGATAAGGCACGAGATTGTTGAGGAGGCCGTAGAGTGCGAAAGGAAATCCGCCAAGGGTTACGAGCGCGGCCCAACCATATTCATGCCACGCCCGGCTCTTGCGCACGGACTCGCGCAAGAGCGCATCACGCAAGCGCAGCCGCGCCAGCTTGCGTTGATAGCTCGCCACTTGGTCGCGGATGGCAGTTACCACTGCCGGCCGCTGTTGCTGATAGTATTGCACGCCTTCGGCGATTTTCTGGCTGAGAAAAAATTTATCAAAGGCGCTGATTGTGCCCCGACCGTGCTCGGTCAGCAATTCCTCGCGGTAGATTTCTTCCAAAGCATGGACGAACTCATCCAACTCCTCGTCTTGAATATTCACCGTTAATTTTTCAAGGCGATTTTGGATTTCACGTGTGAGTGCGGTAACGCCGGCGATGGGGTCGCTATGGTATTGGGTGAAGTATTTGACCAACGGCACCGGCTCACCAACATTGACGAGCACGCGGCTGCGGAAGTGCGAGCGCGAGAAGAAGTGCAAGCCGAGGGGAACGAGTTGAATGCCGAGGTCGTAGCCGTTGCGCGCCTCAGTCTCGAGCACGATGCGCGCGGCGCCGGTTTTCACTTGCTTGACTTTGCGCAGCATATCGCTCGTCCCTTCGGGAAAGATGCCGATGGTCTCGCCTTTTTCCAAAACTTCATACGAAGCGCGAAACATGGAAAGGTTCTGCTCCATCTTGTCGGGATCATCCTGCCGGCGATAAACCGGAATGACGCCAATGTTGCGCAGGAACCAATTCTTCACGCGGCCTTGAAAGAGGCCGGCATGCGCGATGTAATTGACCTTGCGTGCGAGCACAGCCCACAACACCATCGCATCCATGATGGAGTTGGGATGGTTGGCCACGAAGACCGCCGGCCCGGTTTCGGGGATTCGCTCCGCGTGGCGGACCTCGAGGCGCTGAAAGAAGAGGCCCAAACCCGCTTTGACGAGGATGCGAACGCCGCGATAGAGAGAATGGAGTCGATCTTTTTTGAGGCCCATAGCATTCTGTCAACGCATCTCGGCAAAGTTCTTTGCAACGAATGCAACGGCGACAAATAAATTCTTGCTCCAACTTAGAAGGATCTGCCCCGGAAAAAACACTTTACGTTTTCGGAGAGAGCAAATCTTTTCGGTTCCGACTCGTATTCGTTGCGATTCCGGCTCGAAGCTTCTAGTTCTACTTCGGCAGATTCCATTTTGCCCACGAAACACGCGCAAAACCCGAAAAGGCTTTACGTGTATTTCGTGGGCAGAAATTCTAATGCTCCTAAGTGGAACTAGGTGTCGTGGCTCATTCGTGTTGCGAGCTTGGCCTGGACGGCCTCATGCAAAAGGCTGTTGGTTGAAAAAGCATTGGGTCCGTGAATCGTGGCGCGGCCTTGCCAGTCTGTAAAGCGGCCGCCGGCCTCTTGCAAGATCGGCAGCAGCGGACCGCAATCCCACACCGACATGCGTGGGTCGATCATAATTTCGGCGCGGCCCGTGGCGACGAGCACATGACCATAGGCGTCGCCCCAAGTACGGTGCAATTTAGTTTCGGCGCAGAGTTGCTGCCATCCAGAAGGAGGACAATCCCTTTCCATTTGGCGGTAATCGGTGACCATGAGGCGTGCTTCTTTTAAATCGTTCACCGCAGAAACGCGCGCGCGGCGGCCATTCCAAAAGCAGCCGTTGCCTTTGCTCGCCCAAATTATCTCGTTCAAAGCCGGCAGATTGACCACGCCGAGCACGACCTCACCGGCAACTTCGTAAGCCAGAAGCACCGCATAAAACGGCACGCCGCAAATGAAGCTCTTCGTGCCATCAATGGGATCGATGTACCAAGTGCCGGCTTCCGCCGAAGCGCGTTGCGAGCCGGCTTCTTCGCCGACAATGGCGTCGCCGGGAAAGTATTTGCTCAATAGGCTGCGAATTTCTTGTTCAGCGCGGAGATCGGCTTGCGTGACGGGCGAGCCGTCGCTTTTGAGGTCGACATGAACGGGCGCTTGATAGTATGCGAGCGTAATTCTGCCCGCACGCCAACAGGCTTCCACTGCGATTTCCAAACGAGAGTCTATTGCGGAAGGTTGGAAATGCGTCATATTGTACAATTCGGTGAGAAGTGATAAGCAGGATTGCGACGCGAGTGTAGCAAGTAGAACTTGCACTTTTGTATTCGAATGGCTTGCCCCCGTGCTCCGCTGAGTAACGCCAATATACGCTGATGATTTTCACTCGCGTCGCTTCTCGCCTTCGTGCGGCTAAAGAACGAAGGTGTGAGTTGAATAAAAAATGCCCAAGCTGCCACTACCAAAGCGAGAAACGCTCTATAGGAATAGATGGCCTTTGCCAGCTTGGGCATCGAAGCTCGAATTCCCCCCGTTGCTAAACCGCGCAAGACACTACTTTCTGCCTCTTTTGGCGCCAGCTTTTTTCTTAGCGGCTTTCTTGGCAGATTTCCTGGCGACTTTCTTTGCGGTTTTCTTTTTCGCCGTTTTTTTCTTCGCCACCGCTTTTTTCGAGGCGACTTTTTTCTTGGCGGCTTTCTTTTTAGCGGCGGGCTTCTTGGCAGCTTTTTTCTTGGCTACCTTCGGCTTGGGGGGTACGCTCACCGCCGGTTCGACCGGCATCGGCATACTCGGCTCGCTTTCCTCCGTCATGGACGGTCCAAATGAGTCGGCATCCATGTCGCTCGACATATCCGTCGAGCCCATCCCAGACTCGGATGAATCGTCGTCATCGTCAGGAGTATAGGGCCAATTGTCCATTGCTTCCTCCACGCAGTTAGTTTCAAAACGGCTCGTTGGGATAAACAACTGCTCTTTATGCGCATTTAAAATAAATTATCAATTCGCGATTTGCAAGAGCTATTTTATTGCAGAGTGAAAAAAATGCTGATTTCATGCGGCTTTTAGCAGGACTTGCTGAGAAAATGCTTGCCTTCACTGGTTTTTGTGCCTATCTTTAAATGCAATCGCACCGCAAGGCTTCGCGACAATACGGGGTGGTTGCAATCTAACCCCCAATTCCTAATACCAACAAGCAGAGGAGTGAAGTGAGTATGGCAGCAAAAGGAAAAGGCCCGATGACCAAAGGACAATTGATCAAGCATTTTGCTGAAACCTTTGGCCTCACCAGACAACAGACCGCGGATTGGTTCGCTGAATTGGCGCGGTTGGCCGCCAAGGAAGCCAAGAACGGTTTCACGGTTCCGGACATCGGCAAGTTGGTGGTCGTAAAACGCAAGGCTCGTATGGGGCGTAATCCCCAAACCGGCGAAGCCATCAAGATTCCCGCCAAGACCGTGCTGAAATTCCGCATTGCGAAGGCTTGCAAAGAAGCCGCGCTCGGAAAATAAGCGGTGGCGGCTTCTTGACCGAATGCGATACAATTTTCAAAAAAAAGGCTCGTTTGCGAACGGGCCTTTTCTATTTCCATCCTCACCAAAATCCGACCGGCCTTTCGCAGCGCGGCCGGTTTGTTTGTAACCTCTCAAACCGGCGGGAGCAATTCTACGCAATGTCGCCCAGTGCAAAATAGATTTCCTTTTGCAGGGCATGTTAGAGCGGCGCGCTCATGCTCTCGGCTTTAAGCCACCTCGCTCGAAGAGACCACTTCGGTAAACAAGCGAAGAATGCACCCCGGTGAAGCAGCGACGGAACATAAAAGACAAACCTAGCATGTTGCAAGGCACCGCAGGGCGATTTAGAAATTACCCTGCTACGTTCCCCGCCTCAGATGAGGCCTCCTTGTGCCGGAGTTTTAGATTGACATTCTGAGCCATTTTCTTATATTGAACATAGGTATTCAGTGCCATTCGGAGTGAGTCATGACCACGACGGAACTTGTCAAAAAGTTGGCGGAGCGCCTGCAAATTAGCCAGGCTGAAGCGCGGCGATTGCTGTTACGGATGCAAGAGACCGTGGTGAAGGATTTGGAAAGCGGTAAGACCGTGGTCATGCGCGGTTTCGGTTCCTACGGCACGCGCAAACAAGAAGCACGCCTTTCTTTCAACCCGGCTTTGCGCAAGCGCATGAGGCTTCCGCCCAAAGTGGTAATGTTCTTCCGTCCCTCGCAACGTTTGAAAGACAACTTGGCCGCCGGGAGGTCCTCATGAGCGCGAATGTCAAATATCTCACCTTGAGCGATGCGCCGCGCAAAGGGCAAAAGCAGCCTGCATACTCGGTGGAATTCCTGCGCAGCTTTGTGCAAGAAACACTGGCGTTGGTTGAAGAAGGCTTGCGGCGCGACGGCGTTGTGCGCATGCACGATTTCGGCACGTTTCAACTCAAATGGGTCAATGAAAGAAGTGGACGCAACCCCCGCACTGGAGAGCCGCTCGTCATCCCCGGACAATATCGTGTGGTCTTTAAGCCTGCCGGCAAAATCGAACACCGTCTTAATCGCCGTTATGCGCATTTGCGGCCGGAGATAGTCGAAACGCCGCTGGTGCCGCTGGCGGTGTGCGTTGCCGTAATGGCATCCGCGTTGGCGGTTTTTGTGATCGTTACGCTTTGCGACGCGAGGATACCCCCGGAAAAATTGCCGCTGCCCGTCGGGCCAATGCTGGCGGTTGTGTTGGACAACGTTACCGCGCTGCCCGCGCCGGAATGCGAAACAACAATATTGTTGTATTGATCCTGCGCAACAATTTTAATGGCGAACGCCGCGCCCGCAGTTTGACTGCCAATGTTGGCGTCGGAAACATTCGTCACCACGAAACGATGCAACGCTGCATGATTCACATTGAAGCTGTTGGATTGCCCGGTTTTTAAGCTGCCGCTTGCCGTGATTGCCACATTAGCTTGCGCTTTGGTAATCACAGCATTGACGTTTTGCGAAGTTTGCCCGGAGAACACAACGCTGGTGGGGCTTAACGTGCCGGTATTGTCTGTCAACGTCACGGTGCCGGTGTGGGGAATGGCATTGCCGCTGGCATCTCTTGCGGTGACGGA
>JABWAN010000998.1 GCA_013361015.1 Candidatus Zhuqueibacterota bacterium
CCATTGTCATCTCATACGCGCGCTCGTCTTTGGCCTTCACCGCGAAGTTGCAGAACTTGCACGAGAGCACGCAGATGTTGGTGGGATTGACTTGGCGATTGACGACGAAATAAACCGCGTCGCCGCTCTTCGCGCGCTGCACCGCGTGCGCCATCTTGCCGAGATTGAGCAAGTCGTCGGTTTCGAACATGGCGAGGCCGTCGTGCAATTCCAAACGCTCGCCGGCTTGCACTTTTTCCCAAATGGGTGCGAGACGTTGGTCGTGAAAGCGCAGAGTGGAGAAATTCGACATGAGGTGAATCCTTTCGGTTTGTACTTTACTGCAGTTTTTTTCATGCTTGATTACGGCTCACTTCCAATACTCCTCCCACCTCCGCTTCACTTTCTCGCGCACGTCGTCGTTCATCACCAGCGGCGCAGGATAGCCGGGCTTCCACGTGGCGTCGAGGCCGAGCACGCCGCGATAGATCGGACTGATGCCGAGCAGCGTTTGCTCGCTGAAAGTCGCGTCGCGCTCGCAATCGAAGCGCGTGAAGATGCCCCAAAGATAGCTCTCTTGGCGGTTCAAATCAACATCCGCGCTGACGGTCGCGATAATTTTTAGGCGACGCAATTCCGGCATGCGCACAAGCTGCTCGACAATACCGCGCCCGTCGCGGCTCACTTTCACCACGAGCAACGTGTCTTCAAACACGCGCGCTTCTTCAATCGTAGAAAACTCGCGCGGCAAACTTGCAATCACCCGTTCAAACTTCTCACGCTCTTCGATATTTATTGTGTGTTCCTTGCTCTTTGCTCCTTGCCCCTTTCCCCTTGCCCCTTGCTTCTCCGTCGCATCTAAAATCATCTTGCTGCCGAGATTCATTTTGAACGAAGTGAAATCCAAGGTGTCGAGCGGCACTTTGGGAATCATCACGAAGTCAAAGTGCGGATCGAAGTTGTCGCGCAGCGCGCGCAGCACCGCAGGCCAATCCTTCACATTCACGTTTTCAGAAACGAGTATGATGCACTTCGTAAGCGAAAGCTGATCCGTGCCCATCAAACCGAGCGCGGATTTCATGGCTTCTTTTTGATAACGCTGCTCCACGCTTACCACGAGCAAGTTGTGAAAGCCGGCTTCATAATAAGCCCACACGCTTTTAATCTCTTTGTGGATTAAGCGTGCGAGCGGCCCGAGAATCTGTTGCGTGGCGTCGCCGAGAAATTTGTCCTCCATCGGCGGAATGCCCACAACCGTCGCGGGATAGATCGGATTGCGGCGATGCGTGATCGTTTTAATGCGAAATACCGGAAAATCCGCGGCGTGCGAATAATGTCCGAAGTGATCGCCGAACGGGCCTTCGAGCTGCGTTTCATCGAGCGGCACCGTGCCTTCGAGAATAAACTCGGCTTGCGCGGGCACGGGAATGTTGATCGACTTGCCGCGCACCATGGGCAGCGGCGCATTGCGCAAGAAGCTCGCGAACATCACTTCATCGATGCCTTCGGGCAACGCGGCAATTGCGGCGAGCAACATCGCGGGATCGGTGCCGAGCGCGACCGCGATTTGAAATTCACGCTTGAGCTTTTGCGCTTGATAAAAATGAAAGCCGCCGCCTTTTTGAATTTGCCAGTGCATGCCGGTCGAGCTTTGATCATAAACCTGCATGCGATACACGCCGACATTGCGTTTGTTGTCGCGCGGATCGTGCGTGAACACTTGCCCGAGCGTGATGAAACGTCCGCCATCTTCCGGCCAGCAGCTTTGAATGGGCAACTCGTCGAGGTTCGGCTTTGCGATCACTTGCTGCGAAAGCGCCGTGCGCGCCTTCTTCGGTCGCGCGTTGAGAAAGCGTTTCACCATGGGCCAATGATCATACACCAGTCGCGGCTTGGGCGGCATCGCTTGCTCGACAAAGTGAATCAATTCTTCGCCAAGCTGCTCGGGATTTTTGCCGAGCGCGAGTTCGATGCGTCGTGCGCTCGCGAGCAGATTGATGGCGAGCGGATACTTCGCGCCTTTGACGTTTTCAAATAAAATCGCGGGGCGACCTTCGAGCAACGCGCGCACGGCAATCTCCGTGACTTCGAGCACGGGATCGACTTCAATTTTTACGCGATGGAGTTCTCCAACAGATTCTAGGTGGCGAGCAAAGTCGCCGAGAGTGTGATTGCGCATGCGCGCAATATGTAAAACCGGAGGAAGATTCGCAAGAAACAATTCGGGGGTAGGGTGTTGCCTCCAGTAACAAGTGGAGCCTCTCGCGAGATCGAGCATTAAATTATCGCGGATCTTGGATTGCGCCCTTAAGTAAAGTTCGGCCCTTTCGTGTTGCTGGCCTCGACTTCGTGTAGAGGCCCGGAGCGTCTCACTATGCGCGACGAGGGCTCGATCAGCCCAAGCCGTTATTGCGGAGTGCTGCGCTTTCTCTTGCGAGGTATTGTACTCCTGCCAAGTTTTTCATTGCATTTTAAGCACTCTCGCCCTATTTTTCACTCTCAATGTTTAGCGTACAACAACTCGAAAACGTGCGCAAACGCATCGCCTCCGCTTGCGCACGAACGGGACGCCGCCCCGAAGAAGTGACGCTGGTTGGTGTGAGCAAGACGGTGCCTTCTACGGAGATCGCTGCGGCA
>JABWAN010000036.1 GCA_013361015.1 Candidatus Zhuqueibacterota bacterium
CTTGGCTTTATCGACGTATTCGCTGGTGGGGTAGGTCGCTAAAAGCTGTTCCAACTCGCTCTTGGCCTGTTGCCGGTCGCCTTGCTGCAAGTAGCACAACGCGATTTTCAGTTGCGCATCGTCGTGCTTTTCGGAGCCTGCAAAGATGGAAATCTTCTCAAACTCAATCATGGCCTGTGAAAAATTGCGCAAGCCGTAGTACGATTCGCCAATCCAATACTGCGCGTTGTCGGCGAGCTTGTTCTTATCGTCTTCACGCAGCAATTCGGAAAACACGTTGATGGCTTCGCGATATTTGCGTTGCTCGTAAAGCTCGCGGCCATGGGCATAGCGTTGTGCGTAATTGCCGCTAATCATCTTCCCGCTGCTGGCCGAACCCGCGGTGCGTTTTGCCTGCTCTAATTCCGCTTGCAGAGTTTGAATTCTCTTGTCCTTTTCGCCGAGATCGGATTGTAACTCGGTGATGACTTGGTTCTTTTGCTGCAGCTCGCGCTCGAGGCGATCTACTTCTTCCGGCTTTGGCGCAGCCACCGGCTCGGGCTTGGGAGCCTCGGCCGTTTCGGTCTTAGGCGCCTCCGCCTTGTTTTCCGGCACCAAGCCAAGCAGACGCAACACCTCATCCTCGTCGTCCGCTTGCTGCGCCGATGGTTGCTGTTCATCCCCGCCCAACATTTTGTCTATATCCACTTCCTCCCCAGGCCGACCTTCGGTTTGAACGGCGTTGCGACTGCCGCCACCGCAGCCCAACAACACGACACTCAACATCACCAACACGGCCGGCAATGGCCATTGCAGTACAACGCGTTTGACTTCAACTTTCTGCCACATGGTTATCTCCCGGTCCCTTTCCTGACCTGAAATGTATCTTGGCAATTTGATTTATGCCTTGGGGTTTCAATCAATCTTTTGAGAACGATTCACCAAATACGCGGCCGTGCTCCAACCGCCGGCAGCCGCAAGGATCGTCGCCGCACGCCACCAACCTTCTTTTCCAGTGACGCGCACATAATTCGGGCGCTTGGGCAAACCCGAATATCCCAAACCGCTGATGGC
This sequence comes from Candidatus Zhuqueibacterota bacterium, assembly GCA_013361015.1. Classification (GTDB taxonomy): domain Bacteria; phylum Zhuqueibacterota; class Zhuqueibacteria; order Zhuqueibacterales; family Zhuqueibacteraceae; genus JABWAN01. The sequence continues at coordinate 1,054 of JABWAN010000036.1, forward strand.
CTCGTCCACTGCGACCACACAATACTCCAACCCGACTTGTTGCACACCCACGCCCGGAATCCTCGCTTCGAACACTTCGTTGTCCATTGAGGCCATCGGTTCGACGAGCCATCGCCGCACGGTATAGGGCCGATACAACACTGCGGCTTTCAGCAAGCGCCGGTTCTCAAAAATCTCCGCACGAATTTTTACTTCGTGCCCCGAGGTTGCGCGCCGCACTGGAGCATGAATCACGATGGGAGGAATATCGTCGACGCCACTCGCCGCGTTGCCGCCCGTCAATGCCAACAGGTTACTGCCGATTTGCGTATCGGGCACGCCATCGTGGTCCATATAGCCATCACGGTCCTCCTTGGCGCGCGAGTCGAGATCGTAGCGATCCCACACACCGTCACGATCGTGATCTGGAACGCTCCCGCCGAGCTTCAATGTTACGCCGCCAAATACCGTGATCATACCGTCATTCTCATCGCCCTTGGGATTGAGATCGAGCAGATCCGAAAACGAATACCGAAACGCCGCGCCGACGGAGAAATTGAAGCGCCGCGAAACCGCGATGTCCAGTCCCCCCGCGGTTTTCAGAATATAGTTGGTGTAATCGCGATTCGTGCCATAGTGCAGTGTTTGGTCGCTCTTCTTATCAAAATCATGCCACACTACGCCGCCTGCACCTAAGGAAGCGAACGGCGAAAACGTATGATACGGAGAAAAGCGAAACGTCACATCGAATTCGATGGGCACCACCCGCGCAATGGAATCTTTGGAGGCTTTGTCGTTGTCGAGGAGTAAATCGCCAATTCCTGCTTCGAGGCCAAGGGAAAAATGAGGATCGGGAGAGTAGTAGATGAGGCCGCTAACAAAAGGTTGGAGCAACTTGTTTTTGATGTCTCCTTCGATTTTGCCTGCCCCGCCTCGCAGTCCAAGTCCGAATTTGCTTTCTTGTGCCTGCAACGCCAGAGGCAGAGCCACCCAAACGAAGAGACCCCGAAAGAAATTTTTCCTGTTCACCGTTTCACCTTCTTTAAAATGTTGGCGAAAGGTAAGGAAGTCGGCATCGAAAGTCAAGGTTGAATTCCTTGACGGGCATGAAGTTGCGGGGAAAAAAGCGAGATTAAGCCCTCGCGAGAATTTCGTTTTTGCCTCACGACTGATAGCGCTTCGTCGCCGCGCTCAAAATCAAACCGACGATGACCATGGTTGTCAATAAAGAAGACCCACCATAACTGAGGAAGGGCAAGGGGATTCCGGTGACCGGCATGATACCTACGGTCATGCCGGTATTCACGACGACGTGGATGCCGAGAATGGCAGTGCACCCGATGACGAGAATGGAGAGAAACTTGTTTTTGATTTCAACCGCGATTTGCAATGAACGCCAGAGCATGACGAAAAAGGTTATGAGGATAACGGTCACGCCGAAGAATCCAAATTCTTCGCCGATGACGGAGAAGATGAAATCGGTGTGCTGTTCGGGAAGGAAGCGCAATTTGGTTTGCGTACCTTGCAGCCAGCCTTTGCCCCAAAAGCCGCCGGAGCCTATGGCTACTTGTGATTGCGCGACTTGATAGCCCGTGCCGCGCGGGTCTTGTTTGAGGCCGAGGAACTCCAAAATTCGGTTTTGTTGATAATCGTGCAGACGCGTCCACAAGCTCGGCGTGAGCGCTCCGAAAAAAATATTCACAATGAAAACCGTGAGCAACACCGGCAAGCGCCGCTTGGTGAGAAAGAGCACGCCAATGATGAGCAGCATCGCGGCGACGAAGGTATAGAAGTTGAACGCCGAGATGATTGCAATGATCGGGCTTACAATCAAAAACACCACGAACGGAGAAAGCCCGGCCCAGAATAAAACCGGAATGAGCATGGCGCACAAGACAATCGCGGTGCCGAGATCCGGCTGCTTGATAATCAATCCCACCGGCACGATCACCATGGCAAACGCAACGGCGAGCTCTTTGAGGTTGCGCAAATCGCGGGTGTCCTGTGAAAGATAACGCGCAAGCGCGAGCAAGGTCGCAATCTTCGCCACTTCGGAGGGCTGGAAGTGTACCGGCCCGAAGATAAACCAACGATGCACGCCTTTGCCGCCGCCGACGAACAACACGAGCACCAAAAGCACGACGCTCACGCCGTATAAAACGTACGCGGAGTTGTACAGCGCTTTGGTCGGGGCGATGATGATCGCCGAAGCGATCATGGCGCCGAGCAGGAACCAAATGATCTGCTTGGAAAAGTTGTTTTGGAGAATCTCCGCGGCGGCATTGGAGGCCGTCGCGCTGTAGATCGCCATCAAGCCAGCGCTCACCAAAATGAGTACGCAAACGATGAGGATTTTATCCAGGCCGCGCCAGTTTTGGCCGCTTTGAATGAGCATGAATGATTCTCTACAATTTTTTTGTAACCGCATTGATCGAATCAAGCCGATAAGCCAGGCGCGCTATCTGCTTCCTCCGGTCAATCCGATCACCACGACTGTTTTGCTATTTGCAACTCATCCTCCGTGCGCCTCAATCATCTGCATCTTTCATGCGCGCATGCGCAACGAGCTTGTTTTGCTCGTGCAGCATGGCGATGATTTTGCGCGCGAACGGCGCGGCGTTCGCACCACCGCCGCCCCCGTTTTCCAAAAAAATGCAATAGGCAATTTGCGGATCTTCGTAGGGCGCGAAGCCGATGAACCATGCGTGCGTCTCGCCGTGCGGATTCTGCGCCGTCCCAGTTTTGCCCGCGGAAATCACACCCGGTACTTGCGCCGAGCGCGCGGTGCCGGTCGGGCTATTTACCACCATATACATGCCGCGTTTGGCGTATTCATAGCTGCGCGGTTGAATGCCGGGAATGAATACGGAGTCCGGCTCGGGATATTCTTCTTCGAAGTTGACCGGGTTCATGTAGCCCCGGCGCACACGCGGCTTGAACGTGCGACCTTCATTCGCAAGCGTCATGGCAAAATAGGCCATCTGCAACGGCGTCACCAACAACTCGCCTTGGCCGATGGCCAAATTCAGCATCAAGCCTTTGCTCCATTTGCCGCGGCCGTAACGTTGATCCATGTATTCTTGATCCGGCACCATGCCGCCGCGTTCATCCACCAAGTCGATGCCGGTCGGTTTGCCGAAGCCGAAGAGCCGCGAGTATTTCGCCCAATTCTCCAATCCGACTTTTAAGCCCATGCGATAAAAATAAACATCGCACGATTGCTCAATGGCTTGCAAGAGATTGACGGTGCCGTGCCCGCCTTTTTTCCAACAGCCGAACGCGCGATTGCCGAAACGATAATACCCCGGGCAAAACACGCGTTCGTCCGGATCGATCAAGCCGGTTTCTAGCCCCGCAATGACCGTGATGAGTTTGTAAGTCGAGCCGGGGGCATATAGACTTTGCACCATGCGATCGTAAAGCGGCTTTTCCGGGTCGCTGATCAAACGATTCCATTCCTGCGAAGAGAGCGGGCGCGAAAACAAATCGGGATCGTAGTCCGGCTTGGTCACCATGGCGAGCACTTCGCCGTTTTTGCAATTGAGCACGATCGCGCCGCCTTTGCGCCCCAGCATCTCTGCTTCTAACATGCGCTGCAAAGAGGCATCGAGGCCGAGGATGAGATCCATGCCCGGTTCCGGCTTGACGCCGGTGTAGCCTGATCCGGCATTGCCGGAAAGATCGCCCACAACACGACCGAGCGCATCGACTTCCATGTAGCGCCGGCCTTTTTTCCCACGCAAAATTTTTTCATACTCGCGCTCGAGGCCCTTCTTGCCGATCAAGTCACCCGGCACATAATTGTCGCCAAACGCGGTCAGCTCGGCGTCACTGATTTCACCCAAATAGCCAAACAGATGCGGCGCTTTAATGCCGTTCAAATAAGAGCGGCGCGATTCCGCGCGAAACTCGATGCCAGGCAGCTCCACACGGCGCTCGTGCAGCAAGCTGAAACCGGAAAAATTAATTTGGCGCTCGATTTTGGTGGGTATGAGATTGCCGCGCTTGGTGCGCGTGATTTGCTTGCGCAACTCATCTTCGGAGGTATGAAAAGCAGTGGCGAGAATTTGATACGCAGGTTTATTGCGCGCCAACTCTGCGGGCACCGCATAGACTGCATATGCCGGACGATTATCCACGATCACATCTTTGTAGCGATCGCGGAGCAATCCCCGCGGCGGCTCGATCTCGACCGGGCGCACGCGATTTTTTTCAGATTCCAAAAGATATTGCTCGCCCAGGTAAAGCTGCACGTAGGCAAAACGCCCGATCAAAATCAGCAGCAGCACGGCCAAGCCGGCGCTAAAAATGCTGTGCTTGCTTTGAGAAGTCAATTCCATATGCCGCAACCCAAAAGCTTCGAATTTAAACTGTACCGCATAAACGGCAACACATAAAAGCTGCAATGCACAAGCCTGACGAGCCGGAACCAAAAAGCTCAGGCCACGGAATCGCACGGAAGAGCACGGAATTTATTCGTTGACAAAAATAAGTTCTTTCCATGAGTTTCCGTGTAATTCTGTGGCTAATTTTTGGGCACTGAATTTATCTTTTAAATTCTAAGTTGCTATGCCCGAAACTTTCAGAATGCTATTCCGGCCATGCCCATTCACCCACGCTGCGAGGCGGTATCCTCAATCCACGGAAGGTTTGTTGCGCAAGGCTTCCGGCCAGAGCATTTGAATGATCGCAACGAATGCTACGGTGTAAATCGAATTTGGCAAAGCGTAACGCAGCAGTACATAGAAAAAATTGAAGCCCGTATCAAAATAAAAGACGGTATCGCGAACAACATTGTGCGTCAACGCCGCGGCAAACGCCAATGCCATGGCCGTTTGTAACTCGAATTTGGTTTTATCCCGGGCGAGATAGCCGGCTACGAAACCGGCTACGGATTTGGCCAACGCTTGCAGGCCATAAAGCTCGCTAACCGCAACGTCTTGCACCAGCCCGACGAGAAACCCCGTGAGAATCGCAGGCATGGCACCATGCCGCAGCGCGGCCAGAATCACACCAATGAGCAAAAAATCCGGATGCACGTCCGAAAACGCGAGCAACGGCACCACCGCAATTTGAAGCGCCAGCAAGAAGGAAAACATCAAAACATATTTGAAAATCCGTTTGAACAAGTGGCTCAACCTCCATTGCCGGAGTTCAGATCGAGTTGATCACGCAGATTGCGGTTTGGCGTCATCAATACAAAAACTTCTTCCAGGCGCGTAAAATTCACCGCGGGGGTGAGGGGGATTCGTTTAAACATACCGCTGGGTTCCACTGAAGGTTCCTGCACAATGCCGATGCGCAGGCCGGGCGGAAAGAGCGCGCTGGAATCCGAAGTGACGACCACGTCGCCGGGAGTGACGTCCGCATGGCGCGCCACGCCGGTCAATTCCAGGTCTTGCGCGCCGGTCCAAGTCACGATCCCCAGCACGCGGCTGCGTTGAATGCGCGCGCTCACGCTGAAGTCACGATCAAGCAGAAGCTGCACGTGGCTGGTGTGGCGATTGACTTTGATGACTTTGCCGGCCAGGCCCTCGGGCGTAACCACCGCCATGTTGGCTCTCACATTTTCGGCTGCGCCCAAGTTGATGACGACGGTATTAGGCGTGCTGTTGCTCTCTTTGAACAATACGCGGGCCGCGCGAAAGTCCAGCGCCATGCGCTCGCGGTATTCGAGCATGCGGCGCAGTCTCATATTTTCCAGATAAGACTCACGCAGTTGGCTGTTTTCCAGCAACAATTGCGTCGTCCGTTGCCGCAAGGCACGCACTTCCTCCGGCGTGTAATCGCGCCAAGTTTTCCAATCCGCCAAGACATGGAAAGCCGCATAACGATCGACCGCAAAACTGCGCATCGCATCGAGCTGTGGCGCATCGTTATTGAATAGGATTGCCAACGCTGCCACGATCGCTGCGAACAACACAAAGTACTCGCGGCTTGAAACGAGAAAGGCATTGGGGCGTTCTAACATATCAATACCGTTTGACCTTCGTCAAAACTTTTTGATAGCGATGAATCGATTCCAAGACTTTACCGGTGCCGCGCACGACCGCGGTGAGCGGGTCTTCCGCGACGATCACCGGCAAGCTGGTCTCGCGGCGCAAACGCTCATCCAGTCCGCGCAGCAATGCGCCGCCGCCGGACAGTGCGATACCGCGATCCAAAATATCTGCGGAAAGCTCGGGCGGGGTATTTTCCAAACATTGCTTCGTGGCTTCGACGATCGCGTTCACACATTCGGCCAGTGCTTCTTGCACTTCCATGGAAGTAATCTCAACCGTTTTGGGAATGCCGGCCACGATATCGCGCCCGCGCACGCTCATGGAAGTTTTATCATTGAAAGGCGCGGCCGAACCGAGCGTACACTTGATGTGCTCGGCCGTGTTTTCGCCGATCAACAAATTATAGTTGCGCTTGAAATGTTGCACCACCGCTTCGCTCATTTCATCGCCGGCGATGCGAATGGAGATATGATTGACGATGCCGGAAAGCGAGATTACCGCGATCTCGGTGGTGCCGCCGCCGATGTCGATTACCATGCTGCCCACCGGCTCTTCGATGGGAAGGCCGATACCGATGGCCGCGGCCATCGGCTCGTCGATGAGATGTACTTCCTTTGCGCCCGCGTGTTCGGCGGAGTCGCGCACTGCGCGCTTCTCCACTTCGGTCACACCGCTGGGAATACTGATCGCCATGCGCGGCCGCCAAATGCGCGTTACCTGTACGCGGCGAATGAAATGCCGAATCATGGCTTCGGCCAGTTCGAAATCCGCAATCACACCGTCCTTCATTGGGCGTACGGTGATGATCTCGTTCGGCGTGCGGCCCTGCATTTCCTTCGCAGCATGGCCATAAGCGACGATTTCCTGATCGACCTTGCGAATCGCCACAATGCTGGGTTCGTTGACCAAAATACCTTTGCCGCGCACATAGACGAGCGTGTTGGCTGTGCCCAAATCCATGGCAATGTCATTCGAGAGAAAATTTTGGAGAGTGAAATTCATTCGAACTGTGCCTTTCCTTCCGGACCGGGTGGAATTTCAAATGTTTTGTTATTCTTTAATGTTTTCGCTTGCGTAAGTAATTCTCCACAATGCCATGCAGAGGAATCTTTTCACGCGCTCGACACCCAAGCCCATACAAAAGCCGGTACCAGCGCTTAAAAAGATTCTTTCAGAATGACACAACGAGGGGCTGCGCCGCTTAGGCGTTGCGTTTCTACCCGGCGCAGTCTTTTTCAATGCCGAAAATGTCGCACGCCCGTGAAGAGCATCGCGACGTTGAGTCGATTCGCGGCCGCAATCACGTCGGCATCGCGCAGCGAGCCGCCCGGCTGAATCACCGCAGTAATACCTGCCGCTGCTGCAGCTTCGAGGCCGTCCGCAAATGGGAAAAAAGCATCGCTGGCCATTACGGCGCCTTCAAGAGACAGCTTCAGGGAGCCGGCTTTTGCAATGGCGAGCTTCACGGCATCCACGCGGCTCATTTGCCCCGCGCCAATACCGAGCGTTTGTTGTTCATTGCAAAACACAATGGCGTTCGATTTCACCCAACGCACAACTTTCCAGCCGAAGCACAGGGCTTGCATTTCTTTTGCCGAAGCTGCGCGCTGCGTCACGCATTTGAAAGATTGCTCATCATCAGTGCCGGAATCTCGTTCTTGCACTAACATGCCGCCCGCGACTTTCTTCAGCTCCAAACTCGCGTGCGGCGCGAGGCGCAATTCAGACAATTCCAAAACGCGCACGTTCTTTTTCTGTGCAAAGATTTTCAAAGCCTCGGCGCTGTACTTCGGCGCGAGCACGACTTCGGTAAATAATTCCGCTATTGCCGCCGCGGTCTCCCCCTCCACTTCGCGATTGCAGCCCACGATGCCGCCGAAAGCCGAAAGTGGATCGGTAGCCTTCGCTCTAAGATAGGCTTCCAAAAGATTCTCACCCACGCCCACGCCGCATGGATTCGCATGTTTGATGATCACACAACTCGGCGTCTCGAACATGCGCACGATATTGAGCGCGGCATCGGCATCGGCAATGTTATTGAATGAAAGCTCCTTGCCCTGCAATTGTCGCGCGCCGGCCAATCCCGTTTCGCGGCTCAGACTGTCGCGATAAAACCCGGCACGCTGATGCGGGTTCTCACCGTAACGCAGGCTTTGAACTTTTTCCAACGCCACCACCATAATTTCACCCTCAAGGGCGGAATGACGAGGAGCGTGCTCGCCGTCATTTTGCTCTGCAAGCAAATAGTTGTTGATCGCCGCATCGTACCTCGAAGTATACGCGAAAGCCGTGCCTGCCAATTGCCGCCGCGTTGCCAAAGTCAATCGGCCTTCTTCGCGTTCGAGTTCGGCAATCACGGATTGATACTGGCTCGTGTGCGTGAGCACTGCAACGTGCGTGAAATTCTTTGCGGCGGCGCGAATGAGCGAAACGCCGCCAATATCGATATTCTCCAGTGCATCCGCAAGTGCGACTTCCGGCCGTGTTACGACTTCGCGAAATGGATAGAGATTGACCACGACGAGATCGATCAAACCGATGCCGTGCGCTTGCGCTTCCTGCAAATCCGAATCAAGCTCGCGCCGCGCCAACAATCCGCCGAAAATCTTCGGATGCAAAGTCTTCACACGGCCGCCGAGAATTTCCGGAAAGCCGGTGAGCGTATCAATCGGCGTGACATTAAAGCCGTGCTCGCGCAAATAGCGTGTCGTGCCGCCCGTGGCGATGATCTCGACGTTCTTTGCCGCAAGCACGCTGGCCAACTCGAGCAGGCCGGATTTGTCATGCACGCTGAGGAGCGCGCGTTGGATGAGTGACACACAATCCTCAAATTGAAATTCTCAAGAAATATGAAAGACCTCATCAGGCAGTAAATCAAGCTGCTTCTTCAGCTTCTCTCGTGTCTGACTCGGGGAAGTAAGAGGCTTTTTTGCAATCGGCTTGAGATGCTCGTAAATTTCTGACATCGGGAAATTATGACGAATCTGCACAAGCTTAACGCCGAGGCGTTGTGCCGTATCGAGCACTGCTGATTGACGACCGAGCCGATCGACGATCACAATGCCGTTTCTACCGACGCGATTCAATTTGTCCTCCGGCACTTCCTGATTACCTTCACCAATCAATCCGATGTCAATTCGTACTCTGCCACGTTTGGTTTCTACTTCACCATCGGCTTCACGATCGACTTCTTCATCACGTTCAATATTCAGCCAGTAACTCTCATTCATTTTCAAACCAAGTAACTCTAATCCGGCTCGCAAGAAGGCACGTTCCAATCGTTTTCCATACACTGCTTTGTTTGAGCCTCGCACGGTCAGCGACGCTGCTCCGATCATTTGCAGAAACCACAGAGACTCTGCTAAATCCAACTTCTCTACCGAACCTGCTGGATTGTTTCTTAGGTCAATTGTGATTGCACCTTCCGACCAGCGTTGCCTCTTTGAAACTTCACTACATAAAGAGAGCATGTTGTCGATGAAAGCAGTGATTTCAACGGTGTCTTTCTTCGACACAGCCAGGTTTTGAACCGTTTTGTGCGTAAGCCCGAGCAGCCATACACGCATGTCGGACAGGATCTTGTCCTTGTTCTGCGCTTCGTGTAGCCTCGCCAGCAATTCTTTCAGCCAAGCCTTACCAAATGCACGCCGAGCATGATGCACCACCTGCAATAACCACGAGTGATAAATATGAAGTTTTTCGCGCACTACTCGTTCGGTAATATCGCGGTAATTGCCGCCGGTCATCAAGTGCAAAACGGCATAGCGTACCGCTTCGGCTGAAAAGGCTTCTCGAATCAATGGCCGCGAGTTCCACCAAAGATTCAAATCTTCAATCTGCCACTCAAAACCCGTTTTCGTTTCTTTCTTAACCATGATATTTCCGGCGAATCAAAACAGCTCCCGTTGTCCCGCTTCGTTCGGCTCGAGGGCTTCTTCTGGTTCGCAAAGCACCTCTTGCCGCATCGTTTTTGCAACCGTTGCAAGCTCTTTCAGCATGTTATGAAAATACTTTGCTTCATTCTCAATTAAAAAAAAGCGTCGCGACATTTTTAATGCGACTCGGCCAACGGTTCCGCTTCCCGCGAAAGGATCGAGCACCAAATCGCCGACGAAAGAATAATAACGGATCACTTTTTCAACCAACTCTTCCGGAAAAATCGCGGGGTGATCCTTGTGATGCGCCGGCGTGATGCGCCAAATGTTGGTGACATCATACTTTCCTTCAATTTTTGATCTTTGCACTGCTTCTGCGTCATGATGTGTTCGAATATTCCAATCAATGAGCTTTTCGGTTTGCTTGCGATAGACCATCACATACTCCGTGACCGGCACGGCTTTATATTGTAGCGGATGGCGATCCGCCGCAAAACGACGGCCTCTGCCCGTTGCCCAGCCTGCCCCCTCCGGTTTGACCCAGATAATATCATCAACAAAGTCAAACCCGATGTTGCTGAGAACATGATGAAGATCAAAGGGCAATGCCAGGCGGCGACTCGCAGTTTGGCGGCTGATGCGGCGAACTAAAATTGGTGAAGTATTCACTACTAGGAAACGGCCTTCACTCATTACTTCATGGCAACGTAAAAAGACGCGGCGGAGCGAGTCGAGATATTCTTGATAATCCAAATACTCCGTGTACTCTGGCCTGGCATTGAAATACGGAGGCGAAGTGAAAACCAACTGCACGGAATTCAAAGGCAATTCAGAAAGAACTTGCGCAGCATCGCCCAATACAATTTTATTGGGGAGAAAAGGCGGTGGGCTTTGCCGCTTTGTCTTTTCATAATTACCAGCCACGACGCCATTTTCATCTGTCTCATGAGCCAACTTAAGCAAGCGTGATTTGATGATTGCAATTTCAGTGTGCTGACAAAGATCACCGGAAGCAGCATCAAGAATCACTTCGCCCACCAGGCCATTTCCGTTACTTGATCTGGGATATTTCAGCCCCACACGCCAAACGTTCTTGCGATCATCAATTTCAGGCAACCCGAGATGCACGGCATCACGGAGACCGTTTTTATCCAGCCAAGCCAGCACTAGCGTTCGCGCTTTTTCGACGTTTTTAATGACATCCTTAGGCGGTGTCTTTTTACGTGATATTTTTGGAGAAGAAAGATAGGCGCTTGCCTGCTCGCGAATACGCGATGAGATTTTATTTCTTTTTGTTGCGTAAGGCAGGGGCCCTTTCTGCTTTGCGTGTTTTTCGTTCGTCTGCTTCATAGTATTCGCACTCTACGTTCCTCCACCTGCACTCTCTCTTCCGCAAAAAGCTGCAGCGCTTCGGGCAAAACTTGATGCTCCACTTGCAACACGCGCGCTGCGAGGGTTTCTGCGGTGTCGTTATCCCGCACCGGAACGCAACGTTGCATGATCGGCGCGCCGGTATCGTATTCTTCTTCCACAAAATGCACGGTTGCGCCGCTTACTTTGCAGCCGTAATCGAGCACGGCTTGATGCACGCGCAGCCCATACATACCCTTGCCGCCGAAGCTTGGCAATAGCGCGGGATGGATGTTGATGATGCGGCCGCGATACGCGCGAATGATGGCAGCGGGAATTTTGCGCAGATAGCCGGCGAGCACGATGAAGTTCACTGCGCGATGCTGCAGCACGAGTCTGAGCGTGTGCTCATATTTTTCTTCCTCGCGGCAAGCGAGCACTTCCGTCGCGACTCCGGCTTGTTGCGCAATGTGCAGTGCGCCGGCCTCGCTGCGATCTGAAATGAGCACCGCGATTTTCGCGCTCAACTTTCCGTTCGCGATGGCATCGAGTATCGCTAGAAAGTTCGAACCGCGGCCGCTGACGAAGACTGCTAGATGCAATTGCATAAATGCTCCTGCAACGGCTTGGCCGTTGCATTCAAATTGTCTAGCTCCTCATGAAGTCGAACATAAAACCTCGGCCCAGCCGAGGTTGGAGCATCATCGTTCATGAATCAGCTCACCGCGGCTTCCGTGATCATCAACCGCGTTCTGCGCGAGGACACTTCCAACTCCGCGCGTGCGCCGATCGGCATCGTGTGTTTGACGCGGCCGTGGCCATAATCTAATCCCATGAGCGCGGGCACTTTCAGGGGCTTGATGAAATCGCGCATGAGATCCTCGAATGTCAACGTCGCTTCGCCTTCGGGCGGAAGGCAATCCGTGGCTTGGCCGAGCATAAAGCCGCCGATGCGCTGCAACAAGCCAAGCTCGCGGAATTGCGCGAAGAAACGATCCCAGCGATACACCACTTCGCCGACGTCTTCGACAAAAAAAATGCTGTCTGTCAATGAAGGCATGTGGCGCGTACCTGCAATCGGTGCGATAAGCGAGAGACATCCGCCGATGAGACGTCCGGTAACTTTGCCTTTGGAGATCACGCCATAGCTTTCACCGTTCGGCCGTTGCACTTCGCCAAACGCAGTCGGCGAAGTCATCATCCGCCAAAAATTTTCTTCCGTGAAGGAATCGAGGCCTCGTCCCATATCTGCCGCGACCATCGGCCCGGAAAAGGTGATGAGCTTCGCGTGCTTGAAGATCGCAAGTTGCAGCGCGGTGAGATCGCTATAGCCCACGAAAACCTTCGGCTGCTGCTGCATCGCTTGATAATCGAGCAGCGGCAATAAACGCGGCGTGCCGTAACCGCCCCGCGCGCAGATGATCGCATGCACGCGCCGGTCGCGAAACATATTGTTGAGGTCTTGCGCGCGTTCTTTATCCGTGCCTGCAAGATACCCGTGCTTCTTGAAAATGTGCTTGCCGAGTTTGACGCGATAGCCGAGGCCTTCCAAATAACGCACGCCGCTTTCGAGCAGCTCCGGCTTCATCGGACTCGCCGGCGCGATCACGCCAATCACGTCGCCTTTGCGCAGGCGCGGTGGTTTGAGAATTTTGGACAAAAAACTTCTCTCGTAAGGTGTCATTCAACCGAAATCTTTTTAAGCACAGGCAGAAATCTCCAGCGCGCAAAAAGACTCATTCCGAATGACACGTTTGAAAAACGCGGCTGAACAAATCGAACGC
>JABWAN010000999.1 GCA_013361015.1 Candidatus Zhuqueibacterota bacterium
GTCAAAGCACAACCTAGAAAAAGCACGCCATAGATCGTCAAAATGGTAGCAGGCATGAGGAAGCCATAATTGCGACGATCCGCGATATATGCGCCGAGAAACGCCAAGCCACCCGCGATAAAAATCACCGGCCAGAATTGTTCCCAACCATATTCGGAAAAATTGATGGCAAGGAACAACAGCCCGAGCCCGATGAGGACACCGCCCAGCACTATGGTGTTGCGATCATACTTCATTCTTACCTCCGAACTTGCTGCAAAATAAATGGATTCACGAACTGAATGTCAAGGCTTTTGCTGACTTGCATTTTGCCGTCCACGCTCCTATATTGTCGTGCAAAAGCCGGGTATTTTCGCTGTGACTATACGTAACCACTGAGAATAAGATGCAAACCTCTTCCGCCTCCCTTTCGCCTGCTGAATTCCGCCAAGCCATGAGCGCGTTTGCCACGGGCGTGACGATCGTGACAACGCGCGCGGGCGAAGCAAACCACGGTTTGACTGCGAATGCGTTTTGCTCGCTCTCGCTGGAGCCGCCGTTGGTTTTGGTTTGCGTGGATAAAAGAGCGCAAAGCCATGATCTCATCGCTGCGAGCGGTTGCTTCGCGATCAACATACTGCGTGCGGAGCAGCAGCCGCTCTCCGAGCGTTTTGCGCAGAATCATCTCGATGGCAAAGAACGTTTCGCCGGGGTGTCGTATCATCAAGCCGCAACCGGCGCGCCGATTTTGGAAGACGTCTTGAGTTGGATCGATTGTAAACTGATCACGACTCATGAGGGCGGGGATCACACGATCTTCGTTGGAGAAGTGGTCGCGCTCGGCAATAATACACAAGGCGCGCCGCTGCTCTATTTCCGCAGCCGCTATCGTAGTCTCGAGCGTTGATGCCAGCCGCCTGCGATCGGAATACTCTGTACTTTGCGCAGCCACTCTCGATAAGGCAACCTCAAATCCCTTCCGCCAAATTCCACTGCACGATTTCTTCCAATTTCTTTCGCTCAATGTCCGGCACTTCGACTTGTTCCGCGGGATAGCCCACCGGAAATAGAATGTACGGCTTCTCATTCTCGGGGCGTTGCAGCAGCGCGGACAGAAATCCCATTGGGCTGGGCGTGTGCGTGAGTGTAACGAGGCCCATGTTGTGAATGGCTGCGATGAACATGCCGCACGCGATGCCGACGCTTTCGTTCACATAATAGTTCGTAAATTTCTCGCCGTTCGCATTCACGCCATAGCTCTGTTTGAAACACACCACCAGCCACGGCGCGATTTCCAAAAAGGGTTTGTGCCAATCCGTGCCCAGTGGTGCAAGCGCCGCACGCCATTCCGCGGGCATACGCCCGCCTTCGTAACTCTCGCGCTCCTCTTTTTCGGCTGCAATACGAATTTGCTTTTTCAGCCCCGCGTCATTCACGGCCACGAAAAACCACGGCTGGCGATGCGCGCCCGAGGGCGCGGTATTCGCCGTCATTACTGCATATTCGATTAGCTCGCGCGGCACCGGGCGATCCGAAAAAACGCGCACGCTGCGGCGTAAATTCATGAACTCATAGAACTCGTGCGCGCGGCGCTGCATTTCTTCCGGTGCAAAACGCAGCGGTTGATAGGGAACGTGGCGATAGGGCGCGCTCATCTCAGCTCTTCATGTTCACGAATTGCAGCGGCACTTTGAGGGCTGTGCTCTCGCGCAGCATTTTGATGACGGCTTGTAAATCATCGATTTTTTTCGCCGTCACGCGCACCTGCTCGTCTTGAATCGCAGCCTGCACTTTCAATTTGGTATCTTTGATGAGCTTCACGATCTCCCGCGCCGCGTCTTTATCCAATCCTTGTTTGATTTTGATTTCGACTTTCACGCTTTGGCCCTGGCCGGGCTCCACTTTGCCAAACTCCACTGCGCGCGGATCAATTTTGCGTTTCGACAGATTCACTGCGAGCATTTCCTGCAGCGCGCGCACTTTCATCTCATCTTCCGTGTGCAGGTTGATCTTGCCATCTTTCTTATCCAACTCGATGGTGGTTTTGGAAGTGCGAAAGTCGTAGCGATTCGCCAACTCTTTTTTGGTGTTGTTGATGGCGTTGTCGACTTCCTGCAAATTAACTTCGTTGACGACGTCGAATGAGGGCATGCTTTCTCTCCTAAAAATTCAAGGTTGATAATTCGTCGTGGCGGAAACGCGCTTGAACAGCGTTACTTGAAACAGTTCCTCCGCAGGCAATTCGAATTTCGGCTCCGGCGCCTGATTTTGCCGCGACCAGTCGATCATTCGTAGAATGCCTTCCCCGCGTTTTTCCATATAGCCCATGCCGGTGAGATACGAAGCGAGGAGCTGATTTCGGGCAAACTGCACGAGCCTGATGTTCTCCAACGTCAGAGTATTGGGCAACCCTCCCGGGCTTAACACTTCGAGACGATCAACATACATGAACAAGCGAATGCCGCTTCCCGACAAGCTGTAATTGCGATGGGCGACCGCATTCGTAATTGCCTCTCGCGTAGCTTCCAATGAGTATTCCGGGAATTCGATGCGCTTAGCGCCTTGGATCACGGAACCGACGCGCATATTGTTTTTTACGAAACCGACGGCGCTCTCAATTTGCTCGACC
>JABWAN010000037.1 GCA_013361015.1 Candidatus Zhuqueibacterota bacterium
CTACTGGCCGAGATCGCCCGGAATCCATTCCAACGCTGGGCCGTTCAACGAGTCCTCCAGCATTATCTACACACTCATCCAACCCCACTCCACTTTCTATATGAGATATTGGTCAATCCGCAGCTAGCTACCTATGTCTTTGCTCCGGCTAACCAAGATGAGTGGGCCCGGCTGCCGGCCATCCGCCAACTGCTGTTAGGAGAATTAGCCGGGCAGTGGGTGGATTATCACCCTGCTCCGGTAAGTCGCCTAGCCGAGCAGGTTATCTGGGGCTTGACCCATTTTCTACGCGACCGGCGGCAGACACCCCTGACTCGCTTTGCCGGCATGCTGTATGACTGTCTGGACTCGAAACGGATCGAAGCAAAAGATTTTGTTTCTGCGGAGCGTATTTTTCGCAAGCTCGGCAAAGATTATCGCGACACCTCCTCGGGCATACTCGGCGATTACGGTTTGGGCAAGGCATTGCTGATTCAAAACAAAACTGAAGAAGCCTTGGAAACCCTCACCGATATTCCGAAGCGTTATCCCAAGCATCCGTTCTTGCACACGGTCTATCTTGGTCTCGGCGATTTTTATTCGGCGCAACAACAATGGGACAACGCAATTGCGGCGTTCAATCAAGTCACAAAGGATTCGACGTTCGACGGCAATTACCGCTTGGCGATTCGTTCGTTGCTGGATGTGTATGATCGCATGGGCTTGAAGGACCGCGCGCTCGCACTGGCACGGCACTACGTCGCGCGCTTTCCGGAGGACGCGCGGGCTTTGGATCTGCGCATTAAAGTGGGGTTGCTGCTCATCGATCTTTTGCAATTTGACGATGCGATCGCGCACCTCAAACGTCTCAAGCCGTTTGTCGATGCGACCATCGAGCCCGAGGTGCAGTACTACATCGGCAAGTCGCATATGAACGCGGGCCGCTTCGAGCTTGCGATTGCAGAATTGCTGCGCGTCAAATTCTTCTCGAAACCCTCCAAACTGCCGTGGGACGTCATCGCCCTCTATGATGCGGCGACGTGCTATACGCGCATCAATAATTGCAGCATGGCGAAAAAACTCTTTTTGCAAATCGTGCGCGAACAGGGCGCGGCAAGCGATTTCGGGCGCTTTGCAAATACAAAAGTATCGGAGTTGGGTGCGTGCACCGTGGCGAATTAATCGCCGCGGCGAATTAGTCGTCGACGAATCGCAGCCTTACGCGGTTACGTTACCTACGAACTCATCGATACCGAAGCACTTGATCGCGATCACGCCAAAGAAATCGTGGAAGCCGTGCGGCATTGTGCTGGAGAACAAATTCGAAGCACCGGTTCTTGAATTTCGCCTTGCCTCCGAACAAATCAATACGAACAGAAGCGCCTCGAATTCTTTGCTGGAATAAATCTCCGGTTCAATCGTATTCTCTAGTGGCTAAAGTCTTTGCATTGCGGCAATGCCCTCTCTTTCTAAAAATGGCCGGATCGAAAATACGCCGGCGGACAGTGACGATGCCGAAGCGATTCGCGCAACTCTGCGAGGGGATCGCCAAGCCTTCGCGCGGCTGGTGGAAAAATATCAGCGCCCGCTTTATGCGATGCTGCGGCGCTTGGTGCGGCAGCATGAAGACGCTGATGATTTGTTGCAGGAGTGCTTTCTCCGTGCCTATCAGCATTTGAAAGAATTTGAGGTGAGCCGCCCGTTTTATCCCTGGCTTTACCGCATTGCCTTGAATCTTGCGCTCTCTTCCCTGCGGCGGCGCAAATGGCAACAGCCTATGGCGAGTCTCGATCTCCTTCCCAGTGGAGAGGAAGACCCGGACCAAAGTATTGCCGCGCGCGAGTTTCATGTGGCCTTGGAGCGCGCAATTGCAAAACTGCCGGCCGAGCAACGCACGATCTTATTGCTCCGCACCCGCGAAGACATGAGCTATCAAGAACTCAGCCAAACGCTTGGCATCGAAGTGGGCACCGTAATGTCGCGCCTGGCGCGCGCACGTGAAAAACTGCGCGCCTGGATGCGGCCCCATTTGGAAGCCGTGGCAAAATAGATTCAAAAGCGCTTCAATCGAACCAACACGCACGATCGAATCATGAGCAAAACGCCAACATTGTCCCTCACTTGCAGCCGCGCGAAGGAACAGCTTCACCTATTGCTCGATAACGAATTGCCCGCGGCCGACCACGAGAGGCTGCTGGGGCATTTGCAAACGTGCGAGCAGTGCAGCGCTGCGTATCGCGAATTGCGCGCGATCGAAGCTGCGCACGCCGAACTGGATGCGCGCGCAACGGAAGTACCCGAAACCTATTTCGATTCTTTGCCGCAAAAAGTATTAGCACGTATCGCGCAAGCGGAGGCCGCGCAGGAGAAGCCTCGTCTTCTAACTTGGCGACCGCGCTCCTTCAATCTGCGCGAATATATTTGGGGCAGAGGAAAGTACGCTCTCGCTTTCGCGGCCATGCTGACGCTCATCTTTCTCGTTACGAGAGATTTGCGCGAGCAAAAGCAACCCGAAACCGTCCTCAGAGAGGTGATGGACGCCGACTTGCCGGAAAGAGTTCCGCCAACGGAGGCACGGGCGGCACGCGAAGATTTGCAAACTTCGGAGGCAGCGCAATCTGCGACCGGAGGCGAGCAACCTGCGCCACACGAGAACTTCACCACAAAATTTGACGCAAAGGATTTGCGCGATGAGCCGCCACTCGCGGCCGCACCGCCTGCCGAAAAAAGCGAAATTCGCCAGCACCCAGAATCGCGCGCAGATTCGGAACGAATGCTTTTGCAAGCTGCCGCCCCTCGTGTTGAAGCAATGGCCGACACGATCGCAGCCGCAGAAAGCTCGATTGCAGGCGCGCAGCAATTTGTAAACAATCCCCCCACTGGGCGAGCACGGTTGTATCCGGAAAGCAAAGCCGAAGCTCTGTATGAAGAGGCTGAAACCCCTCAGGCTTTCTCCAAAGCGGCACGCATTACTGCGAATGATACTCGCCTCGCCCACGCTTTGAGCGCCTCCGTGCAGGCACAATCGCAAACCGAACGTCTCAAAATCTGGCAAGACTATTTTGTCTCCTCCCAACGTGACTCCGCCACGTATCATTCGGCGGTGGAAAACTTGGCGCGCAGATTGGCGGCGCAGAGCGATAGCAGCAGCGCAGTGACACAAATGCAAGAAGCATTAACTTTTTATCAAACCATGGAAGCGATTCTCGCTGCACGTTGGGGAAGGGCGGCTTATGAGCATGAGAGAGCGCGTTTGGAGGGATTACTAAATTGGAAGAAACCGGCACACCCGTGAGCCGCAGTGCTCAGACTGTATCATAATTGCAACTCGAAATTTCATTTCCGAATTTCCCCAGACTTTTGAGACACTTCTCGTTTTCTTCCCAAATTGCAATCGCGGCGTGCGAGCGTTTGCAAATCTTTTCAAGCCATAGCCTTACTCTTCCCTTAACAAAACAATTCTTAGTTTTCATCGTGTGCTTCTCTCGCGGCACAACGGTTGCATTAGAATATAAGCGAAAGCGACGGCACGAGTCAGCGCAGCCAGGATGGTTGGCAATGACAAGCGCGTCCGATCTCCATCGTGCGACTCGCTCAGGCATAAGATGCCTCATGAGATTTTGTCGAGCAGGAAGCTCAACAAAAATCCGTGGTAGTTTCGATCGGACGTTTTTCTTCTGCAAGCTCGCGCCAGGCCGGCGCTGCTCTAAAATATGGCTCCCCCTCACAGCCAAGAGGTCCGGGTCGAAAGACTCGGGCCTTATTTTTTTATGGGTAAACTTTCCACCGCACCGCCCTCGCTGCGTTACGCAGCGCAATCTCTCTCCAATGTAATTCCTCAGTCACTTTTGTGGCCGCCCGCTGGCGAGGCAATACGGCGCCGCGTTTTCTTTTTTGGCTTGTCGCTGCTCGTTCTTGAGAGTCATCTCCGTTTGTTTACCGAGGGGGCTAGTTCACCGAGGCGGCTTAAAGCGCTGCGCGGACTTCAAAAAGCAAAGGCCAGCGTTCGGGCACGATGAAAACTTGGCGCAGAACTCTTGTCCGCATTGGCCGGTTTGCGCGCCTGCAGCTTGCACTAAAAGCATTTCCGTGGCAACCCTCTGGTGCAATAAAGTTTGTGCCGTGTGCTAAAGAGGTTTCGGCATGACATGTTCAAGCTGAGGCGCTTATGTTCTCGGCTCTAAGCCACCTCGCGCGAAGAGACCACCTAGGTAAACAAGCGAAGAACGCCCCTCGGTGCAGCAGCGACAGAACATAAAAGACCAACCTAGCATGATACGATAAACCTCAGAGCGACATGCAGAAGTGACGGGCCTACGTTCTCAACCGATAACCGAGAAATTACTCTCCAATAAAGTTTTCGTTTGATATTTCTTCGCGGGCTTCTATCTTGCTCGGCGTGCGATCTTTTGCAAGTATCGCATGGTAAATTTTCCCCCGCAAATCTGAGCTCCTTTTGATTGTCGCACCAACACGTCGCTGGAAGAAACGATGCCAATTTGGTCTCCGAGCAGTTGGAGAAATTATCCGGTCAAGCAACAACCCAGCTATCCGCGGCAGGAACTGCTGCAAGCAACGCTCGCGCAATTGCGCGATTACCCGCCTTTGGTTTATACCGGTGAAGTGGAATATCTGAAAAGCTTGTTGGCGGAGGCCGCGCAGGGCAAGCGCTTCGTGTTGCAGGGCGGTGATTGCGCCGAACGTTTTCGCGATTGCACGAATCAGGCGATCATCGACAAGCTGAAAATCTTGCTGCAAATGAGTCTCGTGCTTATTTACGGATTGCGCAAGCCCGTGGTGCGCATCGGGCGCATTGCCGGGCAATTTGCCAAGCCGCGCTCCGCGGAATTTGAGACCATAGATGGGCAAATATTGCCGGTGTATCGCGGCGACCTGGTCAATTCTTTCGAGCCTGATTTGGCCACACGCATTCCCGATCCCCGCCGGCTTTTGCAGAGTTACTATCACTCCTCCGTGACCATGAATTACGTGCGCGCGCTTATCGAAGGCGGATTCGCGGACCTGCATCATCCCGAGCATTGGAACTTGGAATTCATTTCCGCCAGCGAGCATCGCCACGACTATGTGCATCTCGTCGAGCGTTTGACCGATGCGATTCATTTCATGGAATCACTGGGCGGCGTGCGTAGCAGCGTGCTTGGCAAAGTGAACTTCTTCACTTCGCACGAAGGCTTGTTGTTGTGCTACGAAGAGGCTTTGACGCGCCATGATGTGGAAAGCGACAGGTATTACAATCTCGGCGCACACACGTTGTGGATCGGCGACCGTACCCGCGCGTTGGAGGGCGCGCACGTGGAGTATTTTCGCGGCCTCGCCAATCCGATTGGCATCAAAATCGGGCCCTCGTGCTCGCCGGAGGAGTTGCTGCAATTACTCCGCATTTTGAATCCGCTCAATGAATGGGGGCGCATTACGTTGATTACGCGGCTGGGCCAGGAACATATTTTGCGTTTGTTGCCGCCCTTAATTCAAGCCGTACAAAAGCAAGGTGCGCGGGTGTTATGGTGTTGCGATCCGATGCATGGCAACACCACCACGACGGAAAACGCCTTCAAGACGCGCAATTTCGAAGACATCCTGCGCGAGCTGCGGCTTTGTTTTGAGTTGCACCGCAACCACGGCTCGTGGCTCGGTGGCGTGCACTTTGAGCTGACGGGCGAGAACGTGACGGAATGCACGGGCGGTGCGCAAAAAATCGCGGAGCAAGATCTCTCCAAAAATTATGACACCTATTGCGATCCACGCTTAAATTACGCGCAAAGTTTGGAGATGGCATTTCAAATTGCCGAAGCACACAGGTCCGCGCGGTTTCCGAGCGAAGAAATTGGCGTGCAGCCTGCGCAACCATACGGATCGTTGTGAGGAGTCTGTGCGTTTAGTGAGCCTTCGCCAACCCCCGTTTGCGGCTCTCATCCTCACGCGAACAAGTCATAAGCCGGCCCCAATCCTCTATCACGCGTGACGATAAGCTAAGCAAGCCACTTGCCTTCACTTCCTTCTCTTGAATTTTTTCTGCAAGCAATTCGTAACGAGTAGTATGCCGGCTGCAGAAATCACCTTGCATTTCGGCAGTCGAACGGCTATTCTCCGCTTCACTTTCTCAAATTCACGGTGAAGTCTTCACAGCCTTCCTCAACCCCAGCAAGGAGATTGCGGCATGAGACCATTTTTTCTAAGGCGGAGCTTAAGCTTACTGTTGTCCATCGCAATTGCCGGCGCGCTTTTAGCCCGGGAGAGCGGAGTCAAAACTGCTTCCTCTCCCCTCGCACTTGCAACGCAAGAGCGTTACGTTCCCAACGTCGTCGTTATCAAGTTTAAAGCCGGTATAACTGAGGGCGTGCAAACCGCCAGCACAACCTTCGCTTCGCTCAATGCGCTCATGCAGCAGCAAAATATTTATCAGCTCGAGCAAGTGCTTCCGGAGCACCGCTTGCATCGCGACGTAATTTCACGCGTGAATATCACCGACATCTACTATGCGCATTTTTCCGGCAATGCCTCACCCGCGGCGGTCGCAGAAGCTTTGCGGCAAGATGCGCATCTCGAATATGCCGAGCCAAAGTACATTCATTATCTCGACGCCGCACCCAATGATCCGCAATTCTCGCAACAAGGTTTTTACGGCAAGGTGAAGGCAACGGAAGCCTGGGACGTGGTGAAAGGCGAACAAAGCGACGTTGTTGTTGCGATTGTTGACGGCGGCACTGATCGCGATCACCCCGATCTTGCGGCCAATTTCTGGAGCAATAGCGACGAGCTTCCCGGCAACGGCATCGACGATGACAACAACGGCTTCGTCGATGACGTGAATGGTTGGAATTTTTCGAACAATAGCAACGACCCCACCGGCCTTTCCAGTACGCCGGGCAATGCGAATCACGGCACACACACGGCCGGCATCGCTTGTGCAGTTACCAATAACAGTACTGGTATCGCAGGCATGAGTTGGAATGCAAAACTCATGGCGATTTGCGTTAGCGACCGCAACTCCGATGGCTACCTTGCGTTCGGCACTGACGGCATTTTGTATGCGGCCAACAACGGCGCGGACGTGATTAGCCTCAGTTGGGGAAGGCTGGGCAGCAGTTCGGCGTTCGAACAAGATGTGATCGATTTCGCCACAGACTTGGGCAGTCTGGTGGTGGCAGCGGCGGGTAATGACAATACCTCGGCTCAGCATTTTCCCTCGGCGTATCGCAATGTTTTGGCGGTTGCAAATACAACTGACAGCGACACCAGAAATGGCAACTCAAATTACGGCACGTGGGTCGATGTCTCCGCACCCGGCACAAGAATCTACAGCACCTTTAACAATGGTCTATATAACTCGCTCAGCGGCACCTCGATGTCGTGCCCGCTAGTCGCAGGCTTGGCTGCATTGGTGCGCACTCAGCATCCCACTTGGACGGGGATTCAAGCCGGCGAGCAAGTTCGGCTCACTGCGGATAACATCGACGCTGCAAATCCTTCCTATATCGGCTTGCTCGGTAAAGGTCGCGTGAACGCTTTACGCGCGGCGACGGAAAGTGTGCCGGCCATACGCTTGTCTAGTTTCAGCTTCGCGGAGACGGACGGCGACGGCGTCATCGAGCCGGGCGAAACCGTGACGATCACGACCAAAATGATCAACTATCTCGCGCCCGCAACGAATGTCAATCTGACGCTCTCGGAGGCTGATAACTTCGCTACTGTGACGAGCGCGAATGCGACAATTGCGACCATCAGCACCTTGCAGGAAGCGACGCCGAGCGCGTTTCGGTGCACGATTGCAGCGAATGCGCCGAGCGGACATCCCGTGGATTTCCTGCTGCAAATCAGCGCGCCGGGCTATTCCGACTTGGATCGTTTTACCCTCACTATCCTGCCCACTTTTGGAAACGTGAACGTCAATAGCATTCAAACCACGGCCACCAATCTCGGCCGCATCGGCTATGCGGATCCCACCAATTCCGGCGGAGGCGTCGGCTTTCACTACAAGAACGGCCCCAGTTTGCTCTTTGAAGGCGCGATCATGGCGGGCACGGGCGTAGGGCAGGTTTCCAATGCCGCGCGCGGCGTACTGGCGGGGAACACACAACGCACCGATCAAGATTTTACCATTGCGAGTGACGGAGACCTGCGCGTAATTCGGCCGGGGGCATTAACGGACGAAGAGAGCACGGGCAGCTTTGAAGACAAAGCCGCGAACAATCCCATGAACATTCGCATCACGCAAGCAACTTTTGCGGAGAGCAGCGCGCCCTACGATGATTTCATTCTCCTGCGCTATACGATCGAAAATCAGGGCAACACTACGCTCAACAATTTCCACTTCGGATTCTTTTATGATTGGGATATCGATGGCAACACGTACGCCACCAACCTCACGGAGTACGACGCACAGCGCAAACTGGGCTATGCCTACGACGGCGGCGCCGGCCCGAAAACGTACGTCGGCATGGCAGTGATCACCGATGCGAAGACGCATTATCGCGCCATCTACAACGATCCCAGCGCACCGAACAATTCGACCGGTTGGGGGTTGCACGACGGTTTTACGGATGAGGAAAAATGGAAAGCAATGAGCGAAGACGCGAGTTTTAGCAAAGCCGGACCGGCGGACATCTCATTTGTGCTGGCCGTGGGGCCGTTTGTAATTCCTTCCAAAGGCAAACTCGAACTCGGGTTCGCGCTGCTCGCCGGCGACAATCTGCAAGACTTGCAGCTCAATGCCGACAATGCCAAAAAAATGTGGAATGAGCTATTCAGCACTGCGGTTGCCGCGCCGTCTGCCACGGCTTTACCGCGCACGTTCGCGTTGGGGCAAAATTTTCCCAATCCTTTTTCACCTAAGGGTGTGGCGAGCACGAGCATCAATTTTCAATTGCCGCACGCCGAATTCGTGCAATTGGAAATTCTTGACGTGCTCGGCAGAAAGCTGCGCACCATACTTGCAGCAAAGCATGCCGCCGGATCTTATTCCGCGCGCTGGGACGGCCGTGACGACGCGGGAAGGTATGTGCACCGCGGCGTTTATTTCTACCGACTGCACGCCGGAAATTTCGTGCAAACGCGCAAGCTGGTGCTGTTCTGAGTTGCAGCTTGCTTTGCTCGAAGCAAAAATTTATATTGTGCGCGCATGAATGAGAAAGTTGAAAGTTTTATAGCCGTCTTAAAAGCCCTAAATGCGCACGAGGTTGAATACATTCTCGTCGGCGGTTTGGCGGTGATTCTGCATGGCGTCCCGCGTGTCACTGAAGACTTAGATATCTTTGTCAAACGAGACGGCCCGAACGTCGACAAATTGCGCCGCGCTCTGCGCGAGGTGTTTGACGATGAAAGCGTCGACGAAATTACGTATGCCGAGCTGGCGCAATACCCGGTCATCCGTTATGGCACGCCGCACAACTACTATATCGATATCATGGACCGCATCGGAGAAGCTTTTAGCTACGGCGATCTTAAATTTGAAATCATCAACAGCTACGGCCTGCCGATTCGCGTCGCCACAAAGGAGACGCTCATCAGACTGAAAGAAAAAACATTGCGTATGGTAGACCAGGCCGACGTGGTGATGCTGAAAGAAAAACTAGCGGAGAAACGCTAATGCCTCTGTACAAATATCGCAGTCTCGAAGAAGCCGAGCGCCATCTGCACCAATTGCTCCCACAGGATCCCCTGATCAGATTTATGGAAGTCGATGAGTTGGTATCCGCACTTAAACCTCGCAAGAAAATTGCGCGCGGGATTTTTCGATTCAAAAGCCTAGCAGAAGCCAATGAGCATCGCAAAGCAATCTATCTCTGATCGTTCAACTCTTTTCTGATAAGGATGGAAAAATGAAACGCAAACTTTTACTCGCACTGCTCGCCATTATCTGCGTGCCTCTACTTTGGTCGTGCGCACGCGATTATGTGACGGGCAAATCCACTTTCAGTTTGATGAGCGAATCACAAGAAGTCGCGCTCGGCCGCGAAGCGGATCCACAAATCCTCGCCGAATATGGAGCATATGATGATGCCGCGCTCACGGCTTATGTTTCGGGCATCGGCCAGGAAATCGCTCGTGTATGTCACCGCCCGAATTTGGAATACAACTTTCGCGTCGTCGACAGCCCGGTCGTCAATGCCTTTGCGTTGCCCGGCGGATACGTTTATTTCACGCGCGGTATTCTCGCCCACTTCAATTCCGAAGATGAGCTCGCAGGTGTAATGGGCCACGAGATCGGCCACGTGGTTGCACGCCACGGCGCGGAACAACAAACGCGTGTGCAGCTTGCCACGCTCGGCTTGGGACTCGGCTCGATCATCTCCGAAGACTTTCAAAAGATCAGCGGCGCCTTGCAAACCGGAGTGAGCCTGCTCTTTCTCAAATACGGTCGCAGCCAGGAATCCGAATCCGACAAATTGGGCGCGGATTATTCCACGCGCTTGGGATATGATGCCCATCAGATGGCCGGCTTCTTTCGCACGATTGCACGTTTGAGCGAAGGCAGCGGCCAACAGATTCCGACATTCTTGTCCACGCATCCCGATCCCGGCCAGCGCGAAGTTCGTGTGGGACAATTGGCAAGCGAATTTCAGACGAAAGGTCCGTACACGCCGAAGAAAACTGATCGTAGCGACTATCTGCGCCGCATCGACGGCGTCGTATATGGAGATGATCCGCGCAAAGGTTTTGTTGAAAACAACATGTTTTATCATCCTGAGCTGCGCTTTCAATTTCCGGTGCCGCAAAAATGGATTGTAGTCAATTCTGCGCAGCAGGTGCAAATCATCAACCCTGAAAAAAATGCCGGCGTGCAAATGAGCTTGGGCGAGGGAAAGACGCCCGCTGCCGCGGCAGACGCATTTATTTCCGGCGCGCAAGCCACGGTGTTGCGCCGCGAAAATAAGCGCGTCAACGGCATGGCCGCAGTCTTGCTGGAATCGAACGTGCAAAGTCAGAACAACGTGCTGCAAGTATTGTCATACTTCATCCAGAAAGAGCAATACCTCTACGTATTCCATGGCTATACCACCGTGGCTTTGTTTAAAAACTACGCCGGCGCTTTCGAGCACGTTATGGCAGGCTTCGATCACTTGCGCAACCAAGCCGCGTTGACCAAAAAGCCGTATCGCGTGCGCATCGAACGTGCGCGGCAAGGCGCCGACCTCGCGACCGTGTTGCGCAGCTTCAAAATGAAAGAAGAAATGCTCAACGAGCTTTCTATTCTTAACGGCATAAAATTGGAAGAACGCCTGCAAACCGGCAGCATGGTGAAAATCGTGAGGGAATGAGATTGAAGGGGGCAGTCCACGCACGAAATTCACGATCGCGGGTATGAGAAACTCTTTTCGAACCTCGAAATCTTTCAGCAGCTTGTCACGACTTTCGTGACAGAGTCATGGGTGAAAGAGGTGGATTTCTCCACCTGTGAGCTACTGAAAGATGCGTTTGTGTCGAAAGAGTACAAAGCGTCTTTCAGTGATTTGATTTACAAAATCAAGCGGCGAGACCAAGATATTTATGTCGTCGTTTTGTTGGAGTTCAAATCTGCGCCGTATCGTTTCGTGGCGTTGCAGATCCTCGGATATCTCGTTGACTTTTATCGACAGTTCATCGACTCCGATGAGAAGGTGAGCAAGCTGCCGCCGGTCTTTGCAATTTTGTAGTATAATGGCGAGCAGCCGTGGAATGCACCGAAAGACATGGCTGAGTTGATTCAGGGCCAAGAGGCGCTTGGAGAATACGCGCTGCATTTCAAATATTTCCCGATCATCGAGAGTGCTTATGATAAAGAAATGTTGTTGCGGGTCGGGAACATCGTCTCAACGTTGTTTCTGGCGGAAACGCACTACGACATTGACTTGCTCAAACAGGAACTCCTCAAACTGTTTGAGAAATCGCCAAACAAACACGCGATCTCCCTCTTTCTGAATTGGCTCAAGCAATTGGCCGTGCACGGCAAGATCGAGCAATCCGATTACGAAGCTTTGGATCGCGTTTATCAAGACACGCAGGAGGTTTCTATGTTGATCAACAATATCGAAAAAGACCGCAAGCAGCTTTATGAGAAGGGCTGGGGAGATGGTAGAGAAACGGGCAAGATAGAAGGCAAGGCGGAAGGTAAAGCGGAGGGCCGACGCGAAAAAATCTTGGAATTTGCACGCATGATGTTGAAGAGCGGCGAGCCTTTTGATAAAATCAAACGGTATACTTCGCTCACGGATGAAGACCTGCTAAAGCTCCAAGCGGAAACGGCGCAAAACTGATGACGGCACGAGAGCGAATCAATCTGCAAAAGTGAGCGACATGAACCCCGAAGCTCTTTTTCAAAATCTCGGCGGAAGAATGATCGAACAATCTCCCGCCTTTCATCCGCCGGTACATAAATCGCAAGAGGGCACGCCGTTTCTCAGACAGCCCGGCGTCGCTGTGATTGCCAAACCGCAAGTTGAGCTGGCGAACCTTCAGCCTTTTCTCGACGGTTTTGATTCCACGCTGGAGTTTTCGAGTTATTTAAGCGACGCGACTCCGCTCCCTTCCGGCACGCAGTTGTGCAAACTTGCCGGGCAAACGTGCTACGCCAGCTTCTCGCCCAAGCGCACTCTGAACGCGAACGCGGATCGCTACTTCAACAATATTATGAGCAGCGGGCACGGATCCGTTTTGGAGCACGCCAATTACTCCTTCTTTCTGTATGGCATCTCGCGCAGCTTGACGCACGAGCTGGTTCGGCATCGCGCGGGCTTCGGCTATTCGCAGCTTTCGCAGCGCTACGTTTCCGGCCGCGTGCTGCGCTTCGTCGAACGCCCGGAGTTTCAAGACCGCGGCGAGTTGCACCAAAGCTTTTTGCAGCGCATCGATCGCGCACACGCGGAATACCATCGTCTCGCGGAGAAATTATTGCACGAACAGGAAGCAGGCACGGCGATTCTCAGCGCCGAAGCCAAAACCCGCATCGTCACCGACAAATTCCAACCCGAAGACATGGGCTTGGATATCGGCCCCCGTACTCTCGCCACCTACAGCGAGATCATCCACAACGCAGGCAAAGTCTTTTGGAACGGTCCAATGGGCGTCTTTGAAGTCGCCCCCTTTGCAGCAGGCACACGCGCTGTCGCCGAAGCCATGGCCAAAACCAACGCTTACACTCTGATCGGTGGAGGCGACTCTGCCGCCGCCGTCGAACAGTTCGGTCTCGCCGACAAGATCAGCCACATCTCAACAGGTGGCGGCGCTTCTCTCACCTTCCTCGAAGGTGAAGTCCTCCCCGGACTTGAAGCCCTCCGCCTCGCCAATCCCCCGAAAAAAGACTGATCCGCTCGCTTTGTACGCCCTTCCCCCGTACGCCAAAACGCCTCCGCACCTCGTACGCACAGGGCTTTTCTGTTGCCTTCCAACAAGACCGCCCTACGGGATTGTTTGGGCATACGTCAAACGAACAAAGGTACACCCATGACCTCACGCAAAGCACTGATCGCTGGCAACTGGAAAATGTTTAAGACCATCCCCGAAGCTGTGGACTTTGCAACGGCTTTGCGCAAAGCCCTCACCTCTCTGCCTCCACACGTCGAGGTCGTGGTCGCCCCTCCCTCTGTCGCCCTCCTTCCAACAGCACAAGTCCTTGAAAGCGCACCCATCGCCGTCAGCGGCCAAAATGTCTACCCCGCCAACGAAGGCGCATTTACGGGTGAGATCTCGCCCACCATGCTCAAGGCCGCTGGCTGTAGCTATTGCATCGTTGGACACTCCGAACGACGCCAATACTTTCACGAAACCGATGCCTTCGTTCGAGAAAAAGTCGATGCTCTCCTCGCCGAAGGCATCACACCGATCTTTTGCATCGGCGAAAGCCTCGCCCAACGCCAAGCCAATGAGACTTTTTCTTTGCTTTCCACCCAACTCAACGCTACCTTCGCAAACCGTGATCGCGAACAAGCCGAGCAGATCGTGATCGCCTACGAACCCATCTGGGCTATCGGTACAGGCCACACCGCCACCCCCGCACAAGCCCAAGAAGTCCACGCTTTCCTGCGTCAACAACTCGATCACTCCTTTGGCGCAGAC
>JABWAN010000038.1 GCA_013361015.1 Candidatus Zhuqueibacterota bacterium
GCTTGGGCCAATGATCCGCGCGTAGAAATTCACGGGCCGGGTTGGAGCAAAATTATCATTGCCGAAGATCAAATCTCGCGTTGGGAAGAACATCTCGACATGATGGTCACTTCGATTGTTGCCAATGGCGGGCGTTCGTGTTTGAATGCTTCCGGCATTTGGGTTCCGTCGCACGGCCGCGAGATCGCAGAGGCGCTGGCGCAGCGTTTGGCGAGCATTGAAGCGCGCGCGATGGACGATCCGCAAGCGCAAATCTCCGCTTTCACCAATAAAAAGTTCGCGCAACGCATCAACGATATGATCGAGCAACAGCTTCGCATTGCGGGCGCGGAGGATTTGACGGCAAAATATCGCGGCGGAAAACGTTTGGTAGAAAAAGACGGTTGCATGTTCTTGCTGCCGACCGTGGTGTGGTGTGAAGACGCCGAACATCCCTTGGCCAATGTGGAATTTTTGTTCCCTTTTGCCAGCGTGGTGCAAGCGCCGCAGAACGAATTGCTCACACGCATTGGAACAACTTTGGTGCTCTCGGCGATTACGGAGGACGAAACATTTACGCGCGCGCTCTTTGCATCGCCGAATGTTGACCGTCTCAACCTCGGGCCGATTCCCACCAACAAAATTCTTTGGGATCAACCGCACGAAGGCAATTTATTCGAGCATCTCTACCGCCAGCGCGCCTTGCAGTTGATGGTGAAAGCGTGAAGGGAATTTGTTCGAGCATTTGTGTCGGCGGAGGGCTTTGCAGGTGAATGGAGTATGACGAAAAGGGTTCGCACGCTGGGCTTGCTTTTTGGATGTCGGTCATATATTTTTGTTCGTCAGCTTGATTCAAGGTAAAGCCTTCACCGCACACAATGAACAGAGCAAGCCTGGCAAACGGGCAACGTTTTAGACCAACCGATTTTGAATACGGCTTTGCTCGTGATGAACTGGCGGCGCATCATGTGACCTTTGAAGAAGCAGTTGAATGCTTTTTCTCAGACTTTGAGGTACGACGCAACAAATCCTATCATGACCGCTATCAACTCCTAGGGAGAACATTAGGCGGACGTCGACTTAAAATCATCTTTCAACTCAAGCCACAGAATGTTGTTCGCATAATAACTGGATGGCCGATATGAGAAATAAGCATAAGGACAAAATTCTATCTGAGAGGGCGATTGACAAGATCGTCGTGGCGCAGGCAGATGATGATTCTGCGTGGGAGAAGCCCGTGCGCGTTCGTAGAGCCAAGCCGGCTGCTTTGCCGCTGCCTTCGGAGTTGGCTATGCGGGCCGCCTTCTTTGCTCGCCTTCATCGGGAAACCAATGTCAATGATTGGCTGAAAAGAATCATTCGAGAGCGAATCGATTTGGAGGAGGCTGCGTTTGCGGGTTTGAAACGGGAATTGGCTGCAAAGAATGGCGCATAATCAGCCTTTCCCCTTTGCCGGTGCGGTGGAAGCGCCGCAAAACGAAGTGCTGTATCGCATCGGCTCCACGCTCGTGTTGACCGCGATCACGGAAGACGAAGCGTTTATGCAATCACTCTTCGTCTCTTCGAATGTTGATCGTCTCAACCTCGGCGCGATTCCCACCAATCGAGTTTCTTGGGAGCAACCGCATGAAGGAAATTTGTTTGAGCATTTGTATCGACGGAGGGCGCTGCAAAGGGGTCAATGAATGTAAACACAGCAAGCCCTTTTCGTCACAAGGCTTGCTTCTGTTTGAATCTTTTTTGCGCGGGAGTGCGTATTGCTTCGCAATTCTATGGACAAGAAGTGTTTCTTTCTAGGCTTCGAAGCAACGTATGATTAACTCCGCTCTTCATACTCGCCGTTACGACCTCGACTGGCTCCGGGTCTTCGCCATTCTGCTCATCTTCGTTTATCACTGCGGACGCTTCTTCGATTACGGCTGGTGGCACCTCAAGGCCGAGCAGCACAGCGTGATCGCAGCGGCCTTTAGCCTCTTCGGCGAGCAGTGGGGGCTGCATCTGCTCTTTCTGCTTTCCGGCGCGGGCATGTACTTCTCCTTACAAACGCACTCGACGCGCGACAACGTACTCGGCCGCGTCAAGCGCTTGCTCATTCCTTTTCTCTTCGGCGTGTTCGCGCTCGCGCCGCCGCAGGTTTATTTCGAGCGTTTGCGCAACGCGGAATTTCACGGCTCCTTCCTGCAATTCTATCCGCATTATTTTGACGGCCTTTATTTCTTCCGCGGCAATTTCAGTTGGATGGGACATCATCTCTGGTTTCTGCCTTATCTCTTTCTGCTCTCGCTCGCGGCGACGCCGCTTTTTCTTTATCTAAAAAAAGAAAAGGGACAACGAGCGCGCACTCGTCTCGTTGTGCTCAGCGAAATGCGCGGCGGCATTTTTTTATTCGCGCTCCCATTCGTTGCCATTCAAATGAGCCTGCGCCAGCTCTTTCCCGATCATGCCTCGCTCGCGGATTTTTTTCTGTGGCTTATTTGTCTCGTGCTGGGCTATATGATCGTGGCAGAGCCGAAGCTGAATGCGGCGATTGTGCATCGTGGCAAACTCGCGTTGGCTTTGGCAATATTGTGCAGCGCGATCATCGTTGCTTGGTTATTAAGCCCCAATGCGCCTGCGCCGAGTTACAGCCTGCCGTATCTCGCGCTCATGGCTCTGCGCGGCTTCAACCTTTGGTTCTGGCTCGTCGCGATTCTTTGGCTCGGCAAAAAGTTTTTGAATTTCAACCACCGCGTTTTGAAGTATGGCAACGAAGCCGTGCTCCCGTTTTACATGCTGCACCAAACTATCATCATTGGGATCGGCTATTTCGCTCTGCGGCAGCATTGGAGCGTGCTTGCAACGTATCTGCTCATCGCCGCGTCTTCATTCGCGGCGATCATGCTCGTTTATGAGTTGATCGT
The DNA here is from genome assembly GCA_013361015.1 of Candidatus Zhuqueibacterota bacterium. Lineage (GTDB taxonomy): Bacteria > Zhuqueibacterota > Zhuqueibacteria > Zhuqueibacterales > Zhuqueibacteraceae > JABWAN01. The sequence goes on from JABWAN010000038.1 coordinate 2,880, forward strand.
CCGCCGCCTCAATCTCATGCGTTGGCTGTTCGGAATGAAGAGAAGGAACTCCTCCATGTCCAAAACTCGTCTTGCGATCTTGCTCATCTTCTTGCTGCCGTTCTCCGTGCTCGCGCAAACGAGCGCCGCGGCTTCTCCCTTTGAATTGCTCTGGCAATTCGATACCCACGGGTGAGTGTTCGCCTCGCCCATCGTGGATGGGAAGCTCGTTTTCATCGGCTCGTGCGCCGGAGTTTTTTATGCGTTGGATAAAGACCGCGGCACGGTCGCGTGGAAGTATGACATCACCAAAGACGGCGATCAAACGAGTTTTCATGGCAACCCTTTGCTCGTCGAAGATTTGATCATCACCGGCGCGGATGGACGGAGCATCGGTCACGTCTATGCGTTCGAGAAAGCCACGGGCAAAGTGCGTTGGAAGATTCCGTTCACAAAGGGCGTGGCGAATAGCAGCGGCGTTCCCACGGACATTGTGCGCAGCGATGGCAATGCTTATGGCGTAGCGCTGGGCGATGAACTGGTCTGCTTTGATTGGAAAACCGGCAAGCTGCAATGGAGGTTCGCGAGCGGCTTTTCCAAAGAGCGCTTTGAATGGAGCCACTCGCCCGCAGTCGCGGCGCAAAGCAGCGGCAAAGTTTTATGGCAACGCAAGCTTGACGCGAAGATAACGACTGCCGCCGCAACCATTGATGAAAGCCTCGTGCTTGGAACAAACGACAACAAGCTCTATCGCCTTTCGCAAAAGAGCGGCGAAGTTCTTTCAGAACTCGTCCTCGGCGCGAAACCGTGGTGGGCATTCACCGTTGCGGAGAGCGCGATTCTGCTCTTGACGAACGACAACGGCAGAGTGGATGCGCTGCATTGTTTTGATCGCGCGTTGCAGAAAAACCTTTGGCAGCAGCAAGCCGCAAGCGAATGGAGCACGGCGCGGCCTTTCGTTTGGAACGGCGTTGCGCTCGCAGGCAACGTCTCCGGTGAAGTTTTCGCTTTTCGTTTGAGCGACGGCGCGCAGCTCTGGTCGCACCAACTTGAAGGCGCGATCCGATCTTTCGGCGATGACGGCGCGCAGCTCTTTTTCGGAACAACGCAAGGCAAAGTCTTCGCGCTCTCTTTGAAGAAAAGGAGCGAGTAGTGTTCTTCGATTTGCGCTCGGGTTTCCGCCAAGGCCCCACAAGGGGACAAGGCTACAATTGAACAAGGAACGAGAAGTGTCTTTCGATTTTCATCCTACCATTTGCACTCTCTTCGGCGAAAATAAAATTGTCGAGCTAGGCGCGCTCGCGAAAGAACTTGGCGGCCGGCGCATTTTGCTCGTGAGCGATGCGGGCCTCGTGTGCGCCGGTCATGTCGCGCGCGCGCTGGCGTCTCTCCAAAAAGAAGCGCTTGAAGTTTTTCTTTTCACCGAGGTCGAAGAAAATCCCACCACGCGTCACGTCGAGAACGGCGTGCGTTTCGCTCAAGCGCATCAACCGATTGACCTCATCATTGCGCTCGGCGGCGGCAGCGCGATGGATTGCGCGAAGGCCATCAACTTTCTGCTCACCAATGGCGGCAAGATGGAAGACTATTGGGGCATGGGCAAAGCGAGTCAACCGATGTTGCCGTCGATCGGCGTTCCCACCACCGCAGGCACGGGGAGCGAGGCGCAATCGTATGCGCTCATCATGCACGAACACACGCATCGCAAAATGGCGTGCGGCGATTTGAAAGCGCGCTTTCGCGCCGTCATTCTCGATCCCACTCTGCTCACTTCCGTTCCGAACAAAGTTGCCGCCATCACCGGCATAGATGCAATCGCGCATGCGATTGAGAGTTATGTTTGTATGCGACGCAATACCATCTCACAAATGTTCAGCCGCGAAGCTTGGCGCTTGCTTGAGAAGAATTTTGAAGTCATATTGCGTGAACCTGAGAATTTGGAAGCACAAGGCGCAATGCTGCTCGGCGCGCACTTCGCCGGTCATGCAATTGAAAATGCCATGCTCGGCGCTGCGCACGCGTGCGCGAATCCATTGACGGCGAAGTATGGCCTCGCCCACGGCGCGGCAGTCGGCTTGATGCTCCCTCATGTGATGCGCTATAATTACGCTGTCGCCGCTTACGGTTACGCCGAATTGGCAAATACAGAGAGCGAGGGCGATGCAAATGCCTTGCTTGAGCGCGTCATTGCGCTATTAAACTGCGCGAAGATTCCTCGACGTTTAGCAGATTGCGGCGTCGAGCGCTCGGCTCTGCCTGAATTAGCGCAAGCCGCAACGTTGGAATGGACGGGCAAATTCAATCCGCGCGCGTTGGATACGACGGCATTCCTCCAATTATATGAGGCGGCATTCTGAAGTAAAGTGGCAGGATAAATTCGAAGAGCCGTGGAGAAGCTTGTGGTTAGATTTTTTCGCGTAGCAATGCACGAAAACCTGCTTGTTCAAAATGATGATCGGAGGTTAATGCTTGCGAGAGACCTTGGCTTTGCATCACTATGAATGAGATGCAGTCCGTCAGGCTCCACTCCTTGTCCGGTCGTTTGCGGTAAAGATCAAGCCCCAAATCTAAGAGCACAGTGGAGGAAGGAACGATTTCGATGAGTGGATTGCTTCGCAGGATCGAGATAGTGGCTACGGCTTGTTGGCGAAAACGGAGCACTGAGAAGCCGTCAACAAATTCTATCAAGATATATTCGGTGGTCAAGATGGTATTGTGGTTGTGAATAGCTTCGTCTCGCCAGAATAAAGCAGAATCATGCCACGCGTCGCCGGTATGCAACAAGGCGACAAGATAGGCCGTGTCAAGAAACAGGGATTCGATCATGACGCTACTCTATCTTTCGACCACTGTAACGATCGAAGTTCTCAGATAAATCTGCCGGACCCAGATTCTCGGCCAATTGGCTGATCAATTCAAAAGGATGAGCGCCGTTTTTAGCCGCGTGTTGAAGGTTCTCTTTAGCTAGGAAAAAAATCCAACTCGTGTTAGGCGCAAAATCAACCGGCTCCAATGGCTGAAAGACCTTTCCGTCAAAAAAAACGCGTACGATATTGGCGGATTTTTTTTCTTTCGTCGATTGTTCTACTGCCGCCAAATGAGTATTATTCATATCAACTCCTTCTAATTTTTCATCGGAACAATATCGAAAATAAAGCTTGAAAGCAAGACGTATATTGGAACGCATTCATGACGATTTCCTCCTACAAACATCTCGGCGGCAAGCATCCTGAAACCGCAACGATTCGCAACGTGCTCGCGGCGCTCGGCGTGAAAGCGCCGCACACGGGCAAACCGTTCAGTGAAGAAATGCTGTTCGGTATCGGCGGCGGCTTGGGCATCGGCTACATTTTGTGGGAGTTTAAAAAATATGAGTCCGCGATTTTGGCGATGGCGTTTCAGAACAAATGGAATTATCCGGTCAAGTTCACGAGCAACCTCTGTAAACGTTTGGGCATTACGCCCGTCTTTAAAGAAACCGGAGGACAAGGTCTCGGCGAACAACAACTCAAAGACGCTTTGCGTGCAGGCATTCCGGCAATTGCGTGGGTCGATCACGCGCATTTGCCGTATTGGTTTTTGCCCGAACATTACAAAGGCTGCTGGGGCTGGATCGTCAACGTGTATGGTTATGATGAAGAACAAAACACTTTTACGATTGACGACCTCGGCAAACGCGCCTTCACATTGACACGCGCGGAACTTGTGGCAACGCGAGGGCGTATCCCTTCATACAAAAATCGTTTGCTGCTTTTATCCCCGCCGGAGCAGATCGATCTCGCAGGCGCAATCAAAGCCGGCCTGCAAGATTGCGTCGATTATCTCGGCGCGAAATCCGATAGCTTCGCGCTGCCCGCGATTGAGAAATGGGCGAAGCTCATGACCGACACGAAGAATAAAAAGGGCTGGCCGGTTGTATTCAAGCAGCGCAGAGGTTTGTTCAGCACGTTGTGCTCCATTTATGAAGGCATCGAATTGCGCGACACGGGCGGTGGCGGCATGCGCGGAATGTATGCGGATTTTCTCACTGAAGCGGATACCGTGCTCAAGCAACCCCCACTGAAAAAGGTCGCGAAGCAGTATCGCAAGCTCGGCCAGCAGTGGAGCGCACTGGCGGAATCGTGTTTGCCCGACAACATAAAACCTTTCAAAGACACCAAGGCTCTGCTCGTACAAAAATATGATCTATTGCGCACGCAAGGTGACAACGGCTTGCGTGAAGTCGCGAAGCTCAGCACGAAACTCGATGCTCTCGAACATAAATGTGAAAAAGATTTTCCGTTAGATGACTCAAAAGTTGCAGCGCTTTTCTCCAATCTACAAAGCCGGCTGTTTGAGATTTATTATGCGGAAGAAGAAGCGCTGGCCAAGCTGCGCGAATCGTTGCGAATGGTTGAACAACTGGAGTGATGGAGTATTGGATTGGTGGAGCTTTGTCAGAATCCTTGCTCCAACACTCCATCAATCCCAAACTCCACGAATTCAAGCAAATTCGCCCAAGTCAACTTTGAAATTCATTAAAGAGAGTACCCGCCATGTCTTCCGTATTTTCCAATCCCGCCGGCGGCGCGAAAGAAGCTGCGGCGCAATACGTGCAAGCCCTGCTGGAGCTGCTCGGCAATCGCGATCCGCTCAAAGTGCAAGAAGAGCTTTATGATGCGATCGTTTCCGAAGTCACCGGTTTGGAGGAGGCGGCGCTGCGCCACCCGGAAAAGCCCGGCAAGTGGTCGATCATGCAAGTCGTGCAGCATCTCGCGGATTCGGAACTGGTGGCGGGCTATCGCATGCGCATGATTCTCGCGCATCCCAATCCACCGATTCAAGGGTACGATCAAGATGCATGGGCGAACGAGTTGCGCTACAACGACGTGAGCTTGCGTGATGCGCTCGAGCAATTGCGCGTGCTGCGCAGTCTCAATCTCAAACTGGTTCGCTCATTGAGCAAAGAGCAACTCGCGCGCGAAGGCTTGCACAGCGAACGCGGCCCGGAGAGCGTTTGGAAAATCGTGCAGATGATGGCCGGGCATGATTTGCTGCACCGCAATCAGATTCAGAGAATTAAGCAAAGTCTCGGGATGGAGTGAATGAAGAAGTCATTTCTAAAAATTCCCCCCTTGAGGGGGGTCGGCGGGGTGTTCTTTGATGCGTGCAATTCGCCGACAACACCCCCCTGCCCCCCTCAAGGGGGGAATAGCACGAGGGACGAAATCAAATTTTTCACGCTTGCTCTACTTGTGCTCTTCAATACGATCACGCACGCGCAAAGCGAATGGCCCATCTTCCGTGGCAATGCACAACTCACCGGCGTGGGCGCGAGCGCATTGCCCGAGCAGCCCGAGTTGCTGTGGACGTTTGAAGCGAAAGGTGATATCGAAGGCTCGCCGGTGATTCATGCAGGCACGGTTTACGCGACGGGGCTCGATAGCCAGCTTTATGCGCTCGATCTGCACTCCGGCAAATTAAAATGGCAGTATGCTGCGCTCGCTGAAACCAAAGCTTCGCCCGCGGTATCAAATGGGGTAGTGTATTTCGGGGATGAGTCCGGCGCATTTCACGCGGTGGAGGTAGCGACGGGCAAACGCAAATGGCTCTTTCAAACCGATGCGGGCGTGATTTCTTCCGCTAATTTTTATCAAGACCGCGTGCTGTTTGGCTCGTATGACAATCATCTCTATTGCCTCGACGTGCACGGCAAGCTACAATGGAAGCTGGAAACCGATGGCTATATTCACGCGACGCCCACGATCTTCGGCGAGCTTGCCGTGGTCGCGGGTTGTGACGGAGTGTTTCGCATGATTCGCATCCGCGACGGCGTTGCAGTGAAAGAGGCGCAAGCGGGCGCATACGTGGCTGCGAGCACCGCGGTGTTGGGCGAGCGCGCTTACGTCGGCACCTTCGCCAATCGCGTTTTGTGTTTTGATTTGAACAGCGCAAAGATGTTGTGGGAGTATGATCATCCGCAACGCGACTTTCCGTTCTTTGCTTCCGCAGCGGTGACAAATGAAATCGTGATCGCGTGCGGTCGCGACAAATTGGTGCACGCGCTCAATCCGCAAGACGGCAAAGTTTTGTGGACGCACAGCGCGAAGACGAAGATCGAGGCCTCGCCGGTGATCGTGGGCCCTCGCGTGATTGTCGCCGTGGCGAACGGCGATGTGCTCGCGCTTGATTTGAAAACTGGAAAAGTGGTTTGGCAATTCGAATCCGGCTCGTCCTTCATTGCTTCGCCTGCAATAGCACATGGCAAACTGGTCGTTGGCTCGACGGAGGGCATCATTTATTGCTTTGGAAGGAAAGAATAGTCTAAACTTGCTTTGAACACGCATTCCCGCGGATTGCCACAGCGAAAATCAAGGCGCATCGGTTTTGATTTACATTCGCAAAGGGTAAAGCGCGCTACTCGCATCGAGGCTTTAGCTTTGCTTTTTGAAATACGCGAAGCGCCTTAAGTCAGCCAGGTCAACTAACCACCTCGGTAAACAAGCAGAGAAGAACACTAACACGAGCAGCGACAAAGCATAAAAAAAATCAATCGGAGTCAATGCTAGGGCACGATGACGCTAGCGATGGCCCACTTCGAAATCCAATGTTTGAAGTTACAAAGCGCTTGAAACCATACACGAGACCTCAAAGTACAATGGCCGACACTCTCAACCTCATTCAGCCCGATCCCGCCACCTCTCAACACGAAGCGAAAGAAACTGAAATCGGGAGCGTTTTTGTTTCGAATTATCCGCCCTATTCATTTTGGCGCGCAGATGCGGTGCAAGCTGCGCACGATGCTTTGCAAGCGCCGCCGCGGCCTGCGTATCCGCTGGGATTGTATCTGCACATTCCCTTCTGCCGCAAGCGTTGCAAGTTTTGCTACTTCCGCGTGTACACGGACAAAAACAGCAAAGACATTCAACGCTATCTCGACGCGCTCGCGCAAGAAGTCGAGATATACAGCGCGCTGCCCGCGGTGCAAAATCGTCCGCTGAAGTTTGTCTACTTCGGCGGCGGCACGCCTTCGTATATCAGTGCGATGCATTTGAAGGCCGTGGCGGAACGTCTGCAAGCTGCGATTCCGTGGAGCACCGCGGAAGAGGTTACATTTGAATGCGAACCCGGCACGCTTTCCGAACCCAAGCTGGAAACGATTCGCGAAATCGGCGTGACGCGGCTGAGTCTCGGCATTGAAAATTTCAGCGATTATATTTTGGAAGAGAACGGCCGCGCGCATCTTTCCGAAGAAATCTATCGCAGCTTGCCGTGGATCAAAGCGCTGCAATTCGATCAACTCAACATCGATCTCATTGCGGGCATGGTCGGCGAAACGTGGGAGAATTGGCGCGACTGTGTGCAGCGCACGATCGAATGCGATCCGGATAGTGTGACCATCTATCAAATGGAGTTGCCGTTCAACACGGTTTATTCGCAAGATTATTTGCATGGTCAAAATGGGCTGCACTTTGCGGATTGGGAGCTCAAACGCGATTGGCACGCGTATGCGTTCGAGCAATTGGCGCATGCGGGCTATGAATTCTCCAGCGCGTACACGATGGTGAAGAGGAGCAAACACAGCCAGTTTGTGTATCGCAATTCCGTGTGGCAAGGCTGCGACATGCTCGGCACGGGCGTGGCTTCGTTTTCACATATGAGCGGCGTGCATTTTCAAAACGCGGCAAGTTGGAATGACTATCTCTCGCAGCTCGAAGCGCAGAAGCTGCCGCTCACGCGCGCGTTTGTGACGAACGAAAAAGAGCGTTTGACGCGCGAGATGATTCTGCAATTGAAGCTCGGCGCAATCAACACGAGCTACTTCAAACAAAAGTTCAATGCCAATATCATCTCCGAGTTCGGGGAGGTGTTCTCCGCTCTCAGGCAGCAAGGCATGTTGGATTACAACCAACGTGAAGTGCGGCTCACGGAAAAAGGCCTGCTGCGCGTGGATTTGTTGCTGCATCAGTTTTATGAGCCGAAGTATCGGAATGCGAGATATACGTAATGCGCGGCGATCACAAAATACGCAAACCTCGGCTCTGCCGAGGTTTTCTTTTTGTGCTCAAAAAGATTGCGCATAAGCTTTTTCCAGCAATGGAAATCTAATCGTCACTGCAATCCGATGCGCCTCTAAATTCGTTGCAATCGTCCCGCCCAGCTTTTCCGTCAACTCTTTCGCAATTGCCAAGCCCAGGCCGGAGCCGGTGATTTTATCCGCATCAATAGGGTTGCGATAAAACGGCTCGAACAATCTTTCCACGGGTACGGCTAGTTTCCCCTTCAAATGATTCACAATCGTGATCGCAATGCCGTCGTGCGTGCGCGCAAGCTCGGTGCGAATCGAGTGCGTGAGATCGCCGTACTTCAGGCTATTGCTCCATAGGTTGTCGAGTATCTGCGCAAGACGGTCGGGGTCCGTATGCAGTTGCACCGGCTCGTTTAATTTGCTCACCAAACGCGCTTCAGCATTAAGCGCTCTCGCCTTTTGCGCGAAGAAGTTGTGCTCTTCCTCTAAAAAAGAACGCAGCTCGATTTGTTTGTAATCGAATTTGTATTCCGGGCTACGAATGCGCGCGAGTTGCAAAAGATCGTTGGTGATTTTGAGCACGCGATTGAGATCTTTCTTCACTGCAGGCACGAGATGTTGTTGCTGCTCCGGCGGCAGGACGTTCATATACTCAACAATATCCACGAAACCCTTGATGGAAGTCAGCGGCGATTTGATTTCGTGCGAAGCGTGCGCGAACAAACGCTGGCGCGCCGCGTTGCTCTCTTCCAAGCTTTCGATCAAACGTTTCAAACGCGCGGACATCGCATTAAAATTCTTCGCGAGAAACGCGATTTCATCTTCACCTGCGATTGGCAACTGCACGTCGAACCTGCCTTGCGCAATCTCGCTCACGCCCGCTTTCAAACGCTCCAAACGCGTATTGAGATAAGAGACCATCTTCCATCCCATTACAATGGAGACCGCGACGATGGCGAGGCCCGAGAGCAGAAACAATATCAGCACGCTGCGAAACACCGGCGCATCGGGCAGATGCACTTGAATTTTGAGTGCTACGAAGGGCGAAGTCGGTTTCAGGTTGTAGTAAATCTTCGAGAAGCCGGTGAAGCGTTGTTCCTCGTGCAAACGCGGCTCCGGCGGTGACTCGCGTTGCGCCGTGTTGCCGGCGATGCGAATGCCGTTGCGATCATAGATCTCGATGGCATATTCAAAGTAGAGCGAATCGAGAAACGCGGTGAGCGTTTCCGGCGGGGCAGATTGCGGGAATCGTTTTTCCAAACTCGCAAACAAACGCTGCATGCGTTGCGTTTGCAGCTTGCCCATGAGGTCGTCAATGGCGACGCGAAAGAAATACGCATTGATCACTGCGAGCACAGCAAAGAGCGCGAGTGATACCGAAGCGAGAATAGAGATGACACGCGGATAGAAGGATTTGAAGAGCATGGCAACGAGATCGTTTGGATAGGTTAAGAGTCAAATTGTGAAGTACATTTTTCGACGCAGAAATGTCAGAAGGAACCTTTTCAAACCATACCACGGTGCTTATGCTGAAAAAGATTCCTCTGAATGACACACTTCGGGGGGGATAGGAACTGTCGAGGGATATCGCGCAAGGTTAAATCATTTGCCGAATTTATAGCCCACGCCGAAAACGGTTTTGAGGTATTCGGGATTCTTGGGATCGCTCTCGATTTTGCTACGCAGGCGCGCGATGTGCGAATCCAGTGTGCGGCCGTAGCCTTCGTATTCGTAGCCCAGCACCAATTCGATGAGCCGGTCGCGACTGAACACCGTGCTCGGGGATTGCATCATGATTTCGAGAATCTTGAACTCTGTGGGCGTCAACTCGATCTCCTCTTCCGCCACTTCCACTTTGCGCGTTTCCAAATCCATCGCGATTTCACCGTAACGCAGCGGCGCGTGCTTCGATTTCGGAGCCGCGTCTGCTGCACGGCGCAGCAACGCTTTGATGCGCGCGATCAGCTCCATCATGTCGAACGGTTTGGTGAGATAATCATCCGCACCCGCCTCAAAACCCACAAGCTTGTCCACGATTTCCGAGCGCGCAGTGAGCATCAATATCGGCGCTTTAGTCAATAGTCGAATTTTCGGAATGATGCTCGGCCCTTCGGCGTCGGGCAGCATCCAATCCAACACGATGATGTCGGCTTCTTTCATGCGCTCCGCGTGCAGCGCGGATTTGGTATCGGCCACGGCTTCCACTTTGAAACCGACGAGCTGCAATTGCACGCTGATCATTTGCGCAATGCCGGCTTCGTCTTCAATCAACAGAATTTTCTGCATGGCTGCCCTCTTCGTATTATTCGCGCGCTAATGTAAGAAAGGGAAAACGCGGAGTACAGTGTTTTTCCGCGCGCCAAATGATTGCAAGAACACCGCAACAAGTTCGCAACAAGTGTGGGAGATTTGTGCAACAAGCCCCTTCTTATGCAGAAGCAAGGCGTTCACGCAAAGACGCAGAGTTTACACAAAGAAAAGCCTCTATTTTGTTTTGCATTGACTCCGTTTAAAGTGGCTAACATGTTTTTCTTCGAGGCTCCGCGTCTTTGCGTGCCCTTTGAATAGCAGCTCCGAAACATTCTCGCCAACTTTCCACCAAGCTTTCTTCATGCAATCGCAACTTCTCTGCAACACTTGGCCGCATTTTTCACCGTATATTTTCCCGTGCAATGACGCCTCAAAAGCCGCAATCAAACCGTGGCCGAGCAGTAATCAAATTTATTTCGCCGGGCTTGCGGAGTCGCGGCTTGGCTTGGGAACCATCAACTTTTAAAGAAGGAGTTTGAACATGAAGTTTCGCCGTCTGTGTTTGAGCCTGCTGCCCGCATTCTTACTGGCGGTCGGTTGTTCGAAAAATTCCACCGCGCCGGAAGCGAACGAAGTAGAAAACCTTTCGGATACGGAGCAGATGACTATCGTTGCCACCGAAGTAGCGCAGGCGAGCGGCGGCGCGATGAACGATCTCACAATGGTGGCAGCGAATGCCAATGGCTCTTTCAATGCGCTGGGAAAGAGTGCGGGCTTCGACACGACCATCAGCAAGGGCTGGATCACGTACTCGCTTAGTCTTTCGTACTTCACGGAGCGCGGCGTGCCGCAAAACAACTTTGTGAAGGGCGTCACGGATAGCGTCGTGTACAGCAGTTCGTTGTCGGGCAATTACTCTGAGGCGTTGGGCAAAATCAATATCGGCTTGAAAAGCGGATCGAATCTGATTGCCGACGGTTTGAAATCCGGCAATGCCACGGTGAATGGCGGCGGCGCGAACAACTCGACGTATAGTTTCGAGGGCAATCGCCGCACGCTGAATATCAACGCGGCGAGCTTCTATACGGTGAGCAACGTGGTGATCCCGTTGAACGGTAGCTCATATATTCCTTCTGCCGGAACGTTGGAAGGCACGATCAAAGGCAAGTTCACAGCCGTGGGCGCGCAACAAAGCGCGGAGAAAGAGTATTCGTTCACGTTCACGGTGGTGTTCAACGGCAACAATCAAGTAACAGTGACGCTGCCCAGCGGCAAGCAGTATACTTTGAATTTGACGACGGGAAAGTACAATTAACCCTCCACGCTTGTTGTGCAGGAGGCCACTTTTTCAGCATAGGAATAGCGGTTTTGCAGAAAAAGACTCCTGAATGACACCTTAGAGGCGGTCACGAAAATTTCAAAGGAGAGTAACATGCTTCGCATTCACCATCGACTCACAATCATGCTATTGCTCGTTTTTTCGCCAGCGGTTTTTGCGAGCGTATTGCATTTCAAAAATTTCGGCGAAGACTTGCAGACCAAAGCTCTCGCGCCGCATAGCACGTTTCATTACGAGTTGACGCGCGCATTGGCAAAGGCTGCGGGCTTCACTGCCGAAGAGGCCGAACGCATCGCAGTGATCGATGAAGCCACGGACGCAGGCGCGTTCACTGGCGAAAAGGGTCTCAGTGTAACCTTACAAGGCACAAAACGTGTGAGCGCTGACGGTTTGTATTGGCACTTCGCGCGTCGTGATCGCGACAATGTCACGAACGAGTTTACGTATCCGGGCGCGCGCAACACGTGCGCGTATTTTTCGGGCTCCGCCGATATGTGCGGCAATAACCAACCGGAGTTGGATGAGATTGAAAATTGGGCGGTATACGGTCGCGCCACGCCGAGCACGGGCACGCCGCAGATTTCTTATGACGGCGGAAATGCTTATCAAGAGGTCGCGGGTAAAAGTATGGAAGCGTTGGCGATTTACTTGCACGCGCTCGCAGATTCTTACTCACACGAGGCGTGCATGAAGGCCGAGCAGTTTCGCGGACACAAGCCGCGGCCGCTCGAATGCACGGCAGTAGATTGGCACCTCGATGAGGAGTATGGCCGGAATGAAAACAAACAAGCGGGCGTAAGTTATACCGAAGAAGCCGCGCTCGCAACCTGGCAAGTGCTCAAGTGGTTTCGTCAACAGAACGGTTTGAGCGCAAATGCACGCTGGAGCGATGCGCAAGCGGAGTCGTTCATCAAAAAATGGATAAGCTTGGAGCAAGCCCTCATGCGGCGGGAGTTGGCAGTGAAGGTGTTTGAGACCTTGTAAGAAGACGCGTGTGATCGAGCTCTGGCTTGGAGTGATGTTACAATTGCAATCCCACGAGAAGAAGCTTGTATCGTGGGATTGCAATTGCAGTGGGTGGATTTTCCCCTTCGCTAAAACACCCGCTTTGAGTGCGTGGAAAACGCCCGCGTAGCTTGTATGCACTCTGTGCGCCTCGCTCTCTGCCCTACCGGTTATTTGGCTTTCGGCCCAGCAGCGCGAATGTCTTCCGAAACCTCCTTCGCGAACTGCTCGAAGTTGCCGTGGAAAAGCCCGGCGAGATGCCTGGCTTTTTCATCATAGGCCGCGGCATTCTGCCACGTATTGCGCGGCGTCAAAACTTCGTTGGGCACGTCCGGGCAGGATTGCGGAATGTGCAAGCCGAAGATGGGATCTGCTTCGGTGGCGACCTGCGCGAGGCGGCCGTCCAGCGCGGCGTTGATCATCGCGCGCGTATAAGCGATTTTCATGCGATGGCCTTCGCCGAATGGACCGCCGGTCCAACCCGTATTCACCAACCAGCATGTGACTTTGTGTTTGGAGATTTTTTCACCGAGCATTCTCGCATACACACTCGGGTGCAGCGCCATGAACGGCGCGCCAAAGCACGTACTGAACGTGGCCTGCGGATCTTTGCCGAGACCTTTTTCCGTTCCCGCAACTTTCGCCGTGTAACCGGAGAGAAAGTGATACATCGCTTGTGCGGGCGTCAGTTTCGAAATTGGCGGCATTACGCCGAACGCGTCCGCAGTGAGCATGACGATGTTTCCGGGATGGCCGCCCATACCGCTCGGCTCGTGATTCGGAATGAAGTCGATGGGATAAGCCGCGCGCGTATTCTCCGTAAGCGAGGCGTCGTTGAGATCGAGGCGGCGCGTGTAGGAATCATACGTGACGTTCTCGAGAATCGTGCCGAAGCGTCGTGTGGTCGCATAGATCTCCGGCTCCGCTTCTTTCGAAAGGCGAATCGCCTTCGCATAACATCCGCCCTCGAAGTTGAACACGCCCGCGTCGCTCCAGCCGTGCTCATCATCGCCAATCAAACGACGGTGCGGATCCGCAGACAGAGTGGTTTTGCCGGTGCCGGAAAGCCCGAAGAAGACGGCAACGTCGTCGTTTTTGCCGACGTTCGCGGAGCAGTGCATGGAGAGCACTTCTTGCAAGGGCAAGGTGTAGTTGAGCACCGTGAAGATGGATTTTTTGATTTCACCCGCGTAGCTCGTGCCGCCGATCAACACCAGGCGTTTGCCGAAATTCACGATGACGAAGACCTCGGAGTTCGTGCCGTCGATGTCGGGAATCGCGTGAAAGCGCGGCATGTTGATCACCGTGAATTGTGGCTCGTGCGTTTCCAACTCGTGCAGCTTGGGGCGGACGAAAAGATTGCGCGCGAAGAGATTGTGCCAGGCGCTCTCTGTGATTACGCGAATCGGCAAACGATAGCGCGGGTCCGTGCCGGCGTACAGGTCTTGAATGAAGATCTCGCGGTTCTGCATGTACGAAAGCATGCGATGGTGCAAGCTGTCGAAACGTTCGGGTTCGATCGGCCGATTGACTTTGCCCCACCAAATGTTCTTCTCGCTGGTAGGCTCTTTGACGATGTACTTGTCGTTGGGAGAGCGGCCGGTGTGATGGCCCGTGCGCACTACGAGCGGGCCATGATGCACGATCGTGCCTTCGCGGCGGCGGATGGCTTCGTCATAGAGCGCCCCGGAGGTCAAGTTCCAATACTGTTCGTTCACATTACGAATGCCATGAATCTCCAAACCATGCTTGCTGCGACTGACGATACTGTCCGACATGGATGCTCCTCTTCGCTCGTTTAGTTAATCAAAGATTGAAAACCACAAGACGCACCAGACTGATTTTAAAAACAACTATGACTGAAAATGAAAATCCCACCGAAGGCAGAGGGCTTGGATTCAGTGGGAAGAAAAGAAATGTAAGTAGGACCGGCGCGAGCCTTCGTCTTTACAGCGCAGCCAATATAAAAATAAAATCGGCAAATTCAATCTCGATTTTCCCGCCCGGCTTCGCTCACGTGTAGT
>JABWAN010001000.1 GCA_013361015.1 Candidatus Zhuqueibacterota bacterium
CATTCCCAGAGTGCTGATTTGAACGACCAGAAAGTCGCCGTATTTGTCAACGACCAAACCGGGTAGCCCATCGCCTTCGGCATTGACGACGCGAAAAGCGTCCGTAACTTGCGCTACCAAGCGTTGCCGCAGTAAATAAGCGGCGCGAATCCTGTTCTCAAAAAAGGCCTGATCAACCGATTCGTCTTGCCACGTCAGTATGCGGCAAACGATCTGCGAGTTGGGATTATAGAAACCACGGCCGAGGAATTTGTTGTCCGCGGCGAGCACGTCGATGATATCTCCGGGCTCGGCAGTTCCTTCCATACGCGCAACCGCGCCGGAAAAAATCCACGGGTGAAAGCGCAGCACGGAGCGCGCGCGGTCAGGCTTGAGGAAGAGATGAGGCTGGGTGGAATGGGAAGAGGTCATATCAGAGTAGTTCTCAAAAGCAGCCGTATCAATCATTGCAGCGGCTTATTCCAAATACTTTATCGCATAAGGATTCGGGCGTGTCTTGGAGAAATCATATTCCTTCCGCATGAGGGCTTTATCAGCAGCTTCGTCCTCATTTCACGACTCTATCCTAATCTTGCTCCATTCCTCCGGCGCATCCGGGAATTTCATGTTTAAATCTTCCAACGCCTCGATCAACGTGGTTGCGACCACGAGGTTGCGATACCATTTGCGATTTGCAGGCACGATGTACCACGGCGCCCACTCCGTGCTAGTTTTGCTAAGCACGTCTTCATAGGCATTGAGGTATTCCGGCCAGAGCTTGCGCTCCTCCAAATCCCCCGGGTTGAACTTCCAGCGCTTTTGCGGATCGTCCAAACGCTCTTGCAGGCGCTGCGCTTGTTCATCTTTGTCAATGTGCAGATAGAATTTGAGAATGATCGTGCCTTCTTCTGCGAGCATGCGCTCGAAGTTGTTGATCTGCTCGTAACGTTGATTCCACACTTCTTTGGGCACAAGCTCGTGCACGCGTACCACCAAAACGTCTTCATAGTGGCTGCGATTGAAAACCACGATCTCGCCTTTGCCCGGCACGTGCCGGTGCACGCGCCAAAGATAGTCGCGATCCAATTCGTCCAGCGTCGGTTTCTTGAACGAAACGATGTGCACGCCTTGCGGGTTCACGCCCTCGAACACGTTGCGAATCGTGCCGTCTTTGCCGCCGGTGTCCATGGCTTGCAGAACGATCAGCACCTTGTGTCTGTGCTCGGCATAAAGCAATTCTTGCAGCTCGTCGATCTTTTGATTGAGCGGCAAAAGCATTTGCTTGCCCTCTTCTTTGCTTTCTTTGAATTCGGTCCTATCGTTGGGATCCCATTCTTTCAAATCCACCTTGCTGCCCGGTTTGACGCGATAACGTTTCATGGCTCTCCTCCGTTTCAATTGGATGCTGTGCCTGCGTTGTAAAATGGCAAGACCGCGCGAATTTCCGCACCGCGCAATGTGCTCAAAGTCTATTTGAATGTCAAGGGGAGCGAATGAGAGGAGAGAATACCTCGGTTGCGTGTGGCCGCCGCGCGGCAGTACGGCGCGATGTTTTCTTTTTGGGTTTGTCGCTGCGCGTTCTTGAGTGCCCTCTGCGCTTGTTTACCGAGGGGGCTAGTTGACCTAGCTGACTCAAAGCGCTTCGCAGACTTCAAAAAGCCAGGACGTGCGTCAATGCATGATAAAAACGTAGCGCCCATCCGCGAAGCGCAATGCTGTCACGTCGGGAAGGACCTGGTGAATTTTGCGTGTTTCAATAAAATACTTCCGCGGACCACACGACATTTTGCGCCCAATCCGCGGCGCCGCCCACGTGCTTGCCGCTGGCGCTGAACGTGCCATTGTAAAAGCCGAGCACGCCTTTCTTGTCCGTGCGTTTGATCTTCACCGCCCCTTGTTCCGAAATCTCCATCGTGAGTTCTGCCTGCACGGCGTTCTTGGTTGGAAAGTAAGTTGCTTTGAAATTGTTGCTTTGCCCCACGCGGCGCCAGACGCCGATAAAATCATTTTCATTCTCGATCCATATCGTGCCGGGATTCGAAGCCTCCAACTTCATCGCGGGCGCGTCAAAAAAGGGCTGTGCGCGCCAAACTGCCTGCTTCACCCAATCCATGCTGCCTTGAAATTCACGGCTGCCCGCGGTGTTCGCGCCGCGATAGCTTCCCAACGCCTTGCCGTTATCCGTCCGCATGAATTCCAACGCCTCACTGGCTGGATCGACGAGAGTCAAATCCGCCGGCACGCCTTCCTTAGTAAGGAACCACATGGCATCGAAAACGTTGCTTTCTCCGCGGCGCCGCCAAATGCCGGTGAATTCGCTTTCCTGCACGATCCAAACCGCGCCGAGCGCCGCGTCACTGAGGCTCACCGTGGCGCTGCTTATGTCATCATCGGAAATCACTTTTGCCAGGCTCGAGCACATGTTGGAAATCTCGTCTTCGCTGTTGCCGCGAATGTTCTGGCTCTTCTTCACCTCGGCGGTCTGCACGTCGATGAAGCGCGAGTTGAGCGTGTAGGTTCGGCCGGTACGCACGATGCTGCCCACCACCACCATGCGCGCGCCCAGCAGCTTGCCGATTTCGACCATGGCCTGCTCATCCACCGCGCCGGAGATTTGCAGGCTTTGC
>JABWAN010001001.1 GCA_013361015.1 Candidatus Zhuqueibacterota bacterium
AGTCTGACTCATGCTCCTACCTTTTTGCTTTCGTTTTCACTATCGGTCAGCGATCAATCGAACAATGAACTGATGGATTCTTCATTGTGAATGCGCATGATCGCGCGACCGAAGAGTTTGTCAATACTGAGTACGTTTATTTTGTCAATTAATTTGCTCGCGTGAATCGGCACGGAGTCCGTGACGATCATTTGGTCGATACAAGATTTGCCGATCAATTCGACTGCCGGTCCCGAAAGTATCGGATGCGTACAAGCCGCAAACACTCGTTTCGCACCCATTTCCTTGAGTTTCGCTGCGGCATTGGTAATGGTGCCCGCGGTGTCACAGATGTCATCGATCAGCAACGCATTCATACCTTCAACGTTGCCAATCACATTCATTACTTCGACGGCGTTCGGACGGGGACGGCGTTTGTCGACGATGGCGATCGGCGTGCCGAGTCTTTTGGCATACGCGCGCGCCATATGAGTGCCGCCCAAATCCGGGGCCACGACGACGAGATCTTCGATTTTGATCTCGCGCAAATAGTCGAGAAAAACGGAAGCCGAATACAAATGATCGACCGGAATATCAAAGAACCCTTGCACTTGCGGCGCGTGCAAATCCATGGTTAGGATTCGGTCGGCGCCTGCGGTGGTGATAAGATTCGCCACCAATTTTGCCGTAATGGAAACCCGCGGCTGATCTTTGCGGTCTTGACGAGCGTAACCGAAATAAGGAATAACCGCAGAAATGCGCGCGGCAGAGGCGCGCCGCGCGGCATCAAGCATGATGAGCAGTTCGAGTAAGTTACGCGCGGGCGAATTGGTAGGTTGAATGATGAAAACATCCTGCCCTCTGATATTCTCAGAGAACTTAACCCACGTCTCACCATCGCTAAACTCGCGAAACTCGTTTTTACCAAGTTCGAGATTTAGGTAGCTTGCGATTTTCTCAGCGAGTTCGGGATGCGCTCTACCTGAAAATATCTTCGGGTGTTTCAAAAGGGCGTTCATAAGCCCTTCTCATGCCAGTTAACTCGAGACATCTACAATTAGTCAAGCGCGCCTTGTGTTTGCACGAATAAAAGTGCTGGGGCGGGAGGATTCGAACCTCCGAATGCAGGAACCAAAGTCCTGTGCCTTGCCAGCTTGGCGACGCCCCAGTGACGCCGACCGCCAGATTCTCAGTAGCTTGTCAAATCCGGATCGGGAGGCAATCCTTCTTTGCGCATCTCTTCTTTGTACTGCTTTAAAACCGCTCGCTCTACCTTCTCGCGAAACTCATTCGTGATCGGATGCGCAATATCACGATAAGTGCCGTCATTCATTTTCCGACTCGGCATGCTGACGAAGTATCCGGTCGCGCCCTTGATCACCTTCATCCCTCGCACGACAAAACAATCCTCAAAAGTAACATTCACAAACGCCTTCAGCTTGTCCTCGTCTCGGATGCTGACCGTGACTTCGGTTATTTCCATTCCTTCCTCCCTAAAAAATTAGAATCAGGACAGGCCCAAAGCAAATTCAACCGACGAAGACTTCCGGATTTAACGCCTTGTTGATTTCTTTCATGCCCCACTTGACAGGTCGCGCGATATGAGTGGCAAATTCGGCCTGTAAAACTTGTTGTGCAGATTGAGCCGCTGCAAATGTTTCGAACAATCCAAACACGGCCGAACCACTCCCTGTCATACTAGCCCCAATCGCTCCTTGGACAATCAACTTTTGTTTGATCTGTGCCAACAACGGAAACTGCTCAAGCACCCAACCTTCCAAATCATTCTGTCCCATGGGGTGCTGCCGATAAAATTTCACCACATCGTAATTTAAGTCGGCGAATATAGTATTCTTCCAAATACTAGTCAAGCCGATTTTCAGGTTTTGATAGACCGCGGCTGTTGCTAGCGCAATATCTGGGGTGACAATCAGTGCATATAGCTCCGGCAAATGCGCCAACGGCGTTAAAACCTCGCCGCGCCCAGAACCATGACAGAGCCCTCCGTACAAGAAAAACGGAACATCGGAACCCAATTTTCGCGCAAGCGAAGCCAAATCCTCCGGAGACAAACCGGCATCAAAAAGAAAATTTAAAACCATTAGAGTAACGGCCGCATCACTGCTTCCACCTCCCATTCCTGCGCCCAAGGGTATCCTTTTTTCAAGGTGCAGACGGATACCAGGTTCTCGATTGATTGCTTTTGCGATTAGATGAAAAGCACGCGCACACAGGTTCGAATCATCGAGAGGAACTGAGTTCCAATTGCAGCTCAGCTCGATGCCAGCGTGCTCGGACGTTTCGAATGACAATTCATCGGCTAAATCCACCTGCAAAAAGTATGTATCCAACTCGTGATAGCCGTCGGTACGTTTGCCCAACACGCGTAATGACAGATTGAGTTTTGCATAGGCAAGAACGTGACAACGCTTCATTTTGACGGCGCGTGCAAGAGTATTCTGCAGTTTTGGTGATTTCCCGGAGAGGACCTAAAACTCGTGGATTTGGTTTGAGGACTAGTGGGAAACCAAAGGTTAGGATAGCAAAACACATTCACAACGAATCTAGCCTTGAATTGAAAATCAATGATCGTTGCAGGGTTATGAATACACAAT
>JABWAN010001002.1 GCA_013361015.1 Candidatus Zhuqueibacterota bacterium
ACACCCTCGGAAGTTTGTTATTCGAGAAATCGTTCACGCTTTGAATTTGCTGCACGTCAAAAAAATCTCACTCCGTAAGGAAAACGCCGCCTATGCCGACCCGCAAACACGTTCATGAAATCGAGCTGCCCGTGCAACCCGAGCGCGTCTTCGCGGTTCTGCACACGCCGAGCGCAATTCGGGCATGGTGGAACGCCGCGCGCGCTATTGTGCTTGCACAAGAAGGCGGTGTGTGTGCGGCCGCGTGGGGAGAGCACGAAGACGATCCCGATTACCTCACCGTCGCAAGGATGCAAGTATTCGATCCACCGCGGCGAATTTTGTTCACGGATTACCAGTACTATGCGAAGCGCGGCCCGCTGCCGTTTCAAGCGAACTTCACCACCGAGTTCACCGTCGAAGCTCGGCCGCATGGCTCTCTATTGCGGGTCTCGCAAGACGGCTTTCCATGCGAACCGATTGCGGATGAGTTTTATGCGGGCTGTGAAGTGGGTTGGCGCAATACGTTCGAAGGTATCCAACGCTTTTTGGCCGAGGTCTGATTCCTCTCATGCTCAAACTCGACCTCGTGCAAACCGTCGCGTTCGCCGGCCTCGTGCTCTATCTCGGCTATGGCATACGTCGCGTGTGCAAACCGCTCGCGCGCTACAACATTCCCGCGCCGGTGATTGGCGGCCTGCTCATTGCGTGCGCCATACTAGGTGCCCGACAATGGCAAATCACGCTCTTTGAGTTCGACACGACTCTGCAAAGCCCGCTGATGATCGCGTTCTTCACTGCCGTGGGTTTCAGCGCGAGTTTGGCTTTGCTGCAGCAAGGCGGCGCGCAGGTGTTGCTGCTGCTAGGCCTCGCCAGCGTGTTCGCCGTGCTGCAGAACGTTATTGGCATTGCTCTGTCATACGTTTTAGGCGTGCACCCGCTCTTTGGTGTGATCGTCGGCTCCGTCACTTTAGCGGGCGGCCCCGCTACCGGCCTGGCCTTCGCGCCGCTATTTGAGCAAGCCGGCGTTGCGGGCGCCGCTTCGGTGGCAGTCGCTTCCGCGATGGCGGGCATTGCCTCCGCAAGCTGGTTGGGAAATCCCATCGGCACATTTTTGATCGAGCGTTTTAAACTCAAATCCGCAACGCCCACGGAGCCTTCGCGCACGCCGGTTGAAAGCGTGCAATCCTCTCCGCAAGGCACAGCCGGCGCGCCGGCGCTTTTGAAAAGTGTCGTACTGGTTTTGGCCGCCATGTGGCTCGGCACGTGGATTAGCCGCGGCTTTGCGGCGCTGCACGTAACGCTGCCCGCGTATATTGGCGCAATGCTCGTCGCGGCGCTCTTGCGCAATTGGGATGATGCCACACATCGCCTCGGACTCTCTCAGCGCCTCCTCGCAGAGCTTGGCATGGTCGCGCTTTCGCTGTTCATCGTGATGGCGCTCATGACGCTCAAGCTGTGGGAACTCGCGGGGCTGGCGTTGCCGCTGCTCATCATACTCGCCGTGCAAATCGTTTTCATGGCGTTGGTTTGTTTGTGGCCGGTCTTCTTCGCGTGGCTCGGCAAAGATTATGATGCAGCCGTTGCCAGCAGCGGCTTTTGCGGCTTTATGCTCGGCACCACGGCAAACGCCGTCGCGAACATGGAAGCCTTGGTCGAGCGCTACGGCCCGGCGCCGCGCGCGTTTTTAGTCGTGCCCATGGTCGGTGCTTTCTTTATCGACTTCACCAATGCGCTCATCATCACTGCATGTTTGAACATTTGGAAATGAGCGTTGGCCAAGCGCGCAGCGCCTCTAATAGCAAAAGCTTTTTATGTTGCGTCGTTGCTCCACCCGGGATTCATCTTTGCTTGTTTACCTGACTTTTATCTTTTCAGGCTAGCTGACTTCAAAGCGACGGCCTCCCGCCACCTCGCTGCGATTTCCAAGCGACCTGCGTGTGAATAATTCTGTTTCCAATCATTTTTCTTATCATCTCTTTTGCCAATGAAGATCGCCTATGTCGCCGCCGGCGCCGGCGGCATGTACTGCGGCAGTTGCATGCACGACAATGCGCTCGCTGCGGCGCTGCAAAAACTCGGACACGAAGTCGCCCTTATTCCGACCTACACACCGCTGCGCACGGATGAAACCAATGTCACGCGCGAGCAGATTTTTTTCGGCGGCATCAACGTCTATCTCGAACAAAAGTTTTCCTGGTTCCGGCGCAGCCATCCGGCGCTAGAACGTATGTTGAATCGCCCGGCATTGCTCAATTGGGCGGCACGATTTAGCGCTTCAACCAACGCCAAAGATTTGGGCGCGCTCACAATCTCGGTGTTGGAAGGAGAAGAAGGCCGGCAACGCAAAGAACTGGCGCAGCTCGTTGACTGGCTGAAACAAGATTACCGGCCCGATCTCGTGCAGCTCACCAACTCCATGTTCGCCGGTTTTGCGCGCGAGCTGAAACGCGAGCTGCGCGTGCCGGTGTTGTGCGCCTTGCAGGGCGAAGATCTTTTTTTAGGAGAGCTACCGGAGCCTTACAAAACGCAAGCGCTGCACTTGCTGCGCACGCGCGCACAAGAGGCTGACGGCTTCATTGCCACAAGCGATTATTATGCCGCC
>JABWAN010001003.1 GCA_013361015.1 Candidatus Zhuqueibacterota bacterium
GAGAAACGCGGCAATGGGGCCATAGACCATGGTGACGTAAATCACCTGCACGAACACAAGCAGCGTGAGCATAGTGTGATTGATCGGGTTCGCGAAGTGGTGCATGGCCATGTAGATCGGCACATAGGTGAGCGCAGCGATGAGGCAACCGGCCAGCATGATTTTTTTGCGTCCGATTTTATCGGAGAGTTTGCCAAAGATAATGAAGAACGGCGTGCCGAGAGCGAGCGCGATAGCGACAATGATGTATGAAGTGACATAGTCGATGGATAAAACCTTTTGCATGAAGAAGAGCGCATAAAATTGGCCGGTGTACCACACCACGGCCTGCCCTGCAGTTGCGCCGAAGAGGGCGAGCAAGATGAGCTTCCAATTGCGTTTGTTGCCGAAACTATCTTTGAGCGGCGCTTTGGAAGTTTTGCCCGCGTCTTTCAGTTTGCTGAAGAGCGGCGACTCGCGCATTTTGATGCGAATGTAAAACGACAATGCCACTAGCAACGCCGAGAGCAAAAACGGCACGCGCCAGCCCCATTCTTTGAAAGCTTCGTCGCCGACGCCGACGCGCGTGGCGAGCACGACGCCGAGTGCGAGGAAAAATCCGAGCGTGGCCGTGGTTTGAATGAAGCTGGTGTAGTAGCCGCGTTGATGATCGGGCGCATGCTCGGCCACGTATGTCGCGGCGCCGCCATATTCGCCGCCGAGCGCAAGGCCTTGCAGCAAGCGCAAGAGCACGAGTAGAATCGGCGCGGCGATGCCGATTTGCGCATACGTGGGCAGCAAGCCCACCACTGTCGTCGCGCCGCCCATGATGGCAAGCGTTACGAGGAACGCATATTTGCGTCCGATCAAATCGCCGACTCTTCCAAAAAAAACTGCGCCGAACGGCCGCACCGCGAAGCCTGCGCCGAACGTAGCGAGACTCGCGAGAAAGGAAGCCGTGGGATTGCCCGAGGGAAAGAATAAATCGGAAAAGAAAACGGCGAGCGTGCCGTAGAGATAGAAGTCGTACCACTCGATCATGGTACCGGCGGAGGAGGCGAGAATGACTTGCCAGAGTTTGTAATCGGTCGTCGAGTCCACGCGTCCTGCGTGCGGCGGCATGTGTGACATCGGGAGTTTCTCCGAGTTGTGCGATGAGAAGAGGAAATCGCGAAAGGGGTTCAACTTGAAACAAAAAGCTTTTTGTAAGCGGATTTACGAATGTAGCGGATATAATCTCAGATGTTGCATCCGTTATATTCGAAGAATCCGCTTACAGAGAAGCTTTCTCTTACTCGCCTTGCGGCGGCGCGCTCGGCGGAACGGGGAGCGGTACTTGATTTTTGACGGGCGGTACGCTACGCAAATATGCCCACACCGCTTTCAAGTCCGCGTCCGTCATTTGCTTGATGCCCGGCCACGGCATGGGCGGCAAAATATCACGGCCGTTGGGCTGGCCTTGATGCTTGCCGGTGCGCATGGCTTGAATGAAATTCTCTTCCGTCCATTCGCCGATGCCGGTTTCAACATCCGGTGTGAGGTTAGCAGCGAAGCTGACGCCCCAGGGTCCGGCCCAGGACGAAAGCATAGGATCGGTCAAAGCAATAGCGTTGCGTTGTTGCATATCCGCCGGTGTCCATTGGGGATATGGTTGGTTTTGCGGATGACCGGAAAGTTGAAGCGCCATGTTCGGCTCCGGTAAACCGCCAGGGCCCATAATTTTCGGTGTGTGGCAATCGTGGCAACCGGCGATGGTGACCAGATACTTTCCGCGTGCGACCGGGTCTTCGGCCACCTGCGCTTTTTGCTCGCATGCCATCATGCCGAGCGTGAGAGTTGCCAGTGCTAATTTGATCAAAGTGTTGCGCATGCACATCTCCTCAGAAAGTGATTGGGGATTGGGGAATTGGGTTATGTGAGGCTCGATACAGGATACTTGATGCTGGATACTGGCGAACTTGCTTTGACTAACCAACAACCAGCATCAAGAATCCAGTATCCAGTCAGTACCTCCAACTCGTCGTGTCGCCTCCTGCGGGTGCAGTCTTCAGCAAGCGTTCGACGATTTTAGGTACGTACATTTGATTGTAACGCAGACGTGAAGTTGCATTCGGGCGCGTGGGATCGCCGTTCCAACAATGCTCCGCGCGGTCGCCGTAAGCCACTTCGCCGTTGTAATACGGGTTCTTCGTGCTCTCCAAAAATTCTTCCACGAGATACACGGCGTTGTTGAGATAGTAATTGTCCATGTCCCCGCAATAAATGTGAATCTTGCCTTGCAGCTTGGGGCCGAGCCTCGCCCAATCGCGTTTGAGAATGTAGCCGAGATCGTAATTCTCACGCCAATACTCTGCGACTTTATGATCGATCTCGCCCGTCATTTTATCCCAAATCGGTTTAGGATAGCCATTCTCATCCACGGGTGAATACACCGCTTCCCAAATGTCCCACTGCCCGCCGGAACGACCGTTCGTGCCGAGCACGATTTCGAGAAAGTTATATTGCTCCAATGTTGTGCTCACTTCGCCGAGATAGTTGCGCTTGCCGGGGCGCGGCACTTTTTTGAACGGGCCTTCTTCATAATACGCGTTCTTGTGGCGA
>JABWAN010001004.1 GCA_013361015.1 Candidatus Zhuqueibacterota bacterium
AGCCCGCGAATTTTGATTCCACAAAAAAGTATCCGGTGATCGTGTTCTGTTACAGCGGTCCGGGCGCGCAACACGTGGTCAATCGCTGGGAAGGCAGTCGCTATTTGTGGCATCAATTGATGACGGAGAGAGGCTTCCTCGTTTTTTGCATCGACAGTCGCGGCACGGGAGGGCGCGGGAAGAAGTTTAAAAATCTCGTGTACGGCGATTTGGGCAAGTGGTCCACGCACGATCAAGTGGAAGGCGCGAAATATCTTGCGAGCCTGCCGTATGTGGAGGCGAGTCGCATCGGCATTTGGGGCCATAGCGGCGGCGGTTATCTTACTTGTATGGCCATGACCAAAGGTGCGCCGTATTTCAAAGCCGGCCTCGCGCGCGCACCGGTCACGGATTTTCGCTTGTATGATTCGATTTGGACCGAGCGCTACATGGGCTTGCCGCAACAAAACGAAGCGGGTTACAAGGCAACTTCGGCGCTATCGTACATTGCTCGCTTGCAAGGCCGGCTGCTGCTCGTGCACGGCATGGCGGATGACAACGTGCACATGCAAAACACGGTGCAATTGCAGGAAGCATTGCAGGCCGCGAACAAACAATTCGAGGTGATGTACTATCACGGCCGCAATCATCGTCTCTCCGGCGGCAATACCGATTTGCACTTGCACACGCTGATGACCGAGTTCTTCTTGAAAAATTTATGAGCGCGCCTTTCGCATGAGCGCCTTCAGTGTAGGCATTTTATCAACACCGGCTCCGATCGCGATTTGCCGCGAAAACCACGCGAACGTGCGCATGCAAAGATTGAGACTCCAAAATCTTTTTATGTTCTGTCGCTGCGCCACCTGGGGTTCATCTTTGCTTGTTTACCTGGCTTTTATCTCTTCGAGCTAGCTGACTTCAAAGCGATGGCATCCCGCTGCCTAGCTGCGATTTTCAATAAAGTATTTTGTTATACGAAAGAATCATGCCCTATGGCCCACGCGTGGTATCGCGTCGAACAATTCTGCAAGCGCAATGCTCTATATTGGCTGGAAAAACTTTTGGCGCGAGAAGTCCTAGCGCCGGCGCAAGTCAATCTTGCCGAAATCAAACGCATTCTCGTGGTTCGCCAGCACGATATGCTCGGCGATTTTATTTTGGCCACACCGGTGCTCTCGGCATTGCGGCATAATTTCCCGCGTGCGCATATCGGCGTGCTCGTGCGCGAGTATTTCGCGGAGGTGGTCACTGCGCACGCAGAGGTCGATGAAATTCTACTCTTTCACGAGCACGGCACACGCTGGACGTTGCGCCGCGCCTGGTCGTTGTGGCGGCAATTGCGCCGCGGCTGGGACCTCACCATCGTACTCAACACTGTGAGCCATTCGCTCACCAGTGACGTGCTCGCATACTTTTCCAAAGCGAAATACGTGCTCGGATCCGAGCATCGCGTATTTGAAGGCTGCGCGCGCAATTTTTTTTACAACCTGCTCGCGCCGTATGCCGCGGAAGAGAAACACCAAAGCGAACGCAATCTTGACATTGTGTGCCATATCGGGGTGCAGCCGCAGCATGCGGCGGAGGTGATGTACCTCACCCGCATCGAGCGCGAGCGCGCGCGACTCAAATTACATGAGTGGGGATGGCATTCACACGGGCTTGTGATTGGAATGCACGTGGGTGCGGGTAAAATTGCGAATCGCTGGCCCATCGAAAAATTTGCGGAGCTTGCCCAGCAATTGCACGAAGAGCTTGGTGCACAGGTTTTACTTTTTTGGGGGAAGAACGAAAATGATCTCGCCGAAAAATTTTGCCGCCTTGTACGCTTCGCACCCATCAAGATAATGCCCACAGCCTTGCGCGAAATGGCGGCGTGTTTCACGTTTTGCAACGCACTCGTGTGCAACGACACCGGCGTGATGCACGTGTGCGCTGCGCTCAACGTGCCTTTGGTTGCGATCTTCGGCCCGACGCCGCCGGCATTGTGGAAGCCGATCGGGGAGAGTTTCCTCGCTTTATACGGGCGCGATCAAACCACGGCGAGTGTCTCCGTAGGCGAGGTGCGCGCTGCACTTCTAACACTACTCAAAAAGTTTCCGCAGCCGCAAGCAGCCCTCGCAGCGTCTCCAGATTCTTTCTCGAATTCTCCAGCAACGGCAGGCAATGCGTTTCAATCGTAACGTGCGCGACGACGCGATCGCGCACCAGTGCCTGCAACTGTCCGCGCCAATCCACTTTGCCCGCGCCGATCGGCACGCATGACACCGTCGCGCCTTTGCTCGTATCTTTCACGTGCACGTTCACGATCCACTTTTTTATCGCCTCATATCCTTGCGGATATGGAATCTCTTTTGTGCCAATCGCATTGCAGGGGTCCCAATTCGCGCGCAGATTGGGCAGATCGATTTGCGCCAACATACGCGCCGTGTTCGTGCCCGTGTCACACCAAAAGCCGGGTTCGTTTTCAACTGCCAACGTCAAGCCGTGCTGCTTGGCAGAGCTTGCAGCGCGGCGCAAAACTTCTAAAATGTTTCTTTCGTCATGGGGCGCATCTTCCGCCGAGCGTTTAAATCCGAAGATAATGATTGTCGGCGCA
>JABWAN010001005.1 GCA_013361015.1 Candidatus Zhuqueibacterota bacterium
CTCGAAGCCATAGTCTTCCAAAACGAAACGAGTCCAGCCCTCATCCATGTTTGGCTTCCAACTTTTGTAGAGTCCGACTCGTGCCGGACGCAGCGATTTTTTGCCAACGCTTGGCTTGTACTTGAGTGCACGCCATTCAACCCAAAAGGGATTGCCATGCGCGCTCGTGAGGTTTTCGGGAATGCGCATGAACTCTGCGACAACGGACTTGTGCCGCGTTGCATCTACAATGAAAGTTCCAACCGGCCAGGCTTGGCCTTCCTCCACGAAATTTTGCTCTGCGCTAAACACGGGCACGCCTTTGCGCAAGAGCATATTAACGGCGCGATAGGAAGCGTTATTGCTGCGTGCGAGCGCAATATAATCCGCGCTTGCCTGCCTTGCTTTGACGAAGTGCATTGCCGCCTCGTTCAGCAACGCCGGCTCGACTTGCGGCAATTGTGGGGCGGAAAAAACTTCCACGCCTAGAAACAACGGCAAAGTGTGCGCGGTCACGTCATATGGAATTCTCGGCTTGCCGTCGCTGCCTGGAATGAGCGGATATCGTTGCCGTTCGAGCAAAGCTTTGGCAAAACGGCCGTAAGGTTGATCCAAGCGAATGAGATAATCTCCGCTTTGAAACGCCGCGCCTTCGCAAACAAAATCCTTTTTGGCGTAGTGGATTTCAACCATGCCGAGTTGCAAGATCTGCAAAAGATCGAGCAAGCCTTGCGGGTCGCGCTGCACTTGCGGAATGATAAAAGCCGCAGGCATGCCGGTTTCGAAAACCGTTCGGCGTTGCGCCTCGAACAGGCTGCGCAGCCAGAAATCACGATTGCGCGCGGCGTGCTGGAGAATTGCCATGGCCGCGGCGAAATCGTAATCGACTATGTCGCGCAGCTTCCACTCTCCGCCCGGCCACGGTTTTGGAAAATTTCCTGAGGCCTGCTGCGGTTCGTAGCCCAACCCGCCGCGCAAATCTTTTGCGGAGATTTTTATCGGCGTAGCGATCTTGGTGCTCGCTACTTCCGTGAGAAAGCGCAAACCGCCATGATAATGTTGATAAGCACGGCCGGGCGTCCACGCATCGAAAATCGCGTTGCTCACGACACCGGGCTTGCCTTGCGCCGTGAGTGTCGCTTGCACGTGCGCGCCGAGCATGTTGAGCAACGACACGATGATGGGATCGACGTTCGGCTCGATGGGGTCGATATACGGCGGTACGAACATGCGCGCGCCGTCGCTGCCCATTTGGTGCATATCGAGTGTGATATGCGGCCGCCAGGCATTGTAAAGCTTCTCGACCGTCAAACGCGTCTCACGTTGCGTGAGCATAAACCAATCGCGATTGTTGTCGTGGCCGGTGTATTTGTGATAAAGCTGCGGCAGTGGCGCAGCCTCAAACTGTGTGTTGAGGTTTTTGCGATACCAATCCACAACCAACAACTGGCCGTCGGGATTGTGCGAAGGCACGAGCACGGTGATGACATTGGCAAGAATGGCTTCGACTTCCGGCGAGTTCTGGGAGGCGAGATGATATGCCAATTCGGGCGCCATTTGCGTCGCACCCACTTCGGTGGAATGAATCGCGCAATTGATCAACACCACGCAGCGGCCGCGTTGCAGCAGTTCTTCCCGCTCATTTTCGGAAAGCGCGCGGGGATCGGCCAAGCGCGCTTGCAGCTTTTGCCACTCTTCCAAGCGGCGCAAATTTTCCGGCGCGCTGATAAGCGCCACGATGAAGTCATTGCCCTCCGTCGTCTTGCCAAGGTTTTGCAGAATGACGCGCTCAGAGGCGTCGTCTAGCGCTTTGAAATACGCGACGATTTGATGATAGTCGGCGAGTTTTCTATCCGCGCCGAGGCGGAAGCCCAAGAAAACCTCGGGCGTTGGCAAATCGCTGGCGGAATCAAAAACTTCTGGTGCGCGTTTAGGCTCAAGAGAAAAGAGCGCGCCGGGCAGAAAGAAAACCCCGGCTGCGAGCAAAAGAAGCGGGATTGTGCGAAGGCGAGCGGACGAGGGCAATTTCATGAGAAAGAAATTCGTAACCGTTCAGCCGCAGCTTGGCCGTGGCCTGATTTTTTGATTTAGAGCAATATGAGAATTTTCGTTCGGAATGGCAAGCCGCGATTCGAGAGCGCGAAAACAGCTCTTGTGTTCTTGGCAGAATGTGCTATATTTTCCGGTAGAACATGGATGGTCTCAATACAAGTAGAGGGCGGGCATGAAAACCGATTCGTTCTTCAACTGGTTCTTTCGCGAATTTCCGGGCGCGTTCTTCGCATTGATCGGCGAAAGCCCGCAAAAAGCCCGGAAGTATAAATTCACTTCTGTCGAGGTAAAAGAAGCGGCTTTTCGATTTGACGGCATATTTCTGCCCAAATCAAAGGGGGATCACGTTTACTTCGCCGAGGTCCAATTCCAAAAGAAGCTCCGGTTTTATCCAAGATTCTTTGCGGAAGTCTTCGTCTATCTCGCGCAACATGACATTGCGAACGATTGGCGCGCGGTTGCTATATTTCCCAAGCGCGTTTTTGATCCAGGCATTCATCGCCACTATCATGAGCTTTTTGAGAGCAG
>JABWAN010000039.1 GCA_013361015.1 Candidatus Zhuqueibacterota bacterium
TCAACGCTCTGCTCAATGCCGCGTGCGGAAGTTCCGACCGATCGCGAGCCACCGCCAATCTGTCGCAACTGGCTTTACGATTTTAACCGGACAGCAGTGGGCATCACTAAAATTTGATAGCCGTAGTCCAATAAAATATTGGAAGATTTGTTGCTGGCAAATTCCAAAAGCTCGATTAAACGGTCTTCATTTTCCGGCGCGGTGACATTTAACCACAAATCTGCCGGATCTTCCGGACTTTCATTGATTTTGACCAGTTCCACTTCCGGAAATTTTTCGCGGACAGAGTCGATTAACCCTTCAATGAGTTCTTGCTGTTTGAAATTAATCATGATTCCACCTCTGCTGAAATCAGCTTATAGAGTTCATCTGCTTTGGCTAACTGCCGCGATGCTAGCTTTGCGCTAATAAACTTTTCGGAGTAGTCGGCGATATTTCGAACGTTGAGCATATCACTCAAATAAGACAAAACACCGCCAGGATAAACTTTTCTGCGCTTGATCAATTCGCGGCTAAAATTTGCTTGAAGCCACTTGTGCTCTCTTTTTTCAGTTACAATCCCTGCATGCGCCAACGCTGCAACGGCCGCTTGAAAAGCCGCATAATAAGCGCGCGTCACTGAAGCGTCATAAGACCCGTGCTCGAAACAATAGCGCGCGACGCTCAAATTATCCGCAGCCTTCTGCAAAAATTCCGCTTTCATGCTCCTCTCCCAAGTTCAACGAAATTTAGCAAGATTTGCTTCCGGCACAATCTGAAATTTCATTTGCAACACGAGAGGGAAATTATATCTTGCGCCTCGGCGATTTTCCATGCGCGCCATCTTTATTGTCATCCCGAAGGGAACTTCCCGGGAACTTGCGACGCGCCAAGCCTGACGCTCTTCCAAGCACTAGGAAAGATTCTTACGGAATGACACGATGAAGTGGCGTGATTCTAGTAAGTGAAATTGCTGTCAACATAATCACCGCGCGAAGCTCAATCACACGCAAGGAAACCTATGAAGAGCATCATTCGAAGCTTGCTTATCGCAATCCTGCTTATGATTGGTTGGAATAACTTCGTTTTCGCGCAAGCGAGCCACGCTACTCGTGAAAGGGCCGATAAAAAACTTGAAGCGAAGCTGCAAGCCGCGCTTAAAGATTTTCGCGGCGACGCGGGCGTTTACGTGCGGCATTTACCTTCGGGCCGCAGTGTTACGATTCGCGCGGACGAATTGTTTCCTACGGCGAGCATGATCAAAGTGCCCATCATGCTCGCTTTGTTTGAAAAGTTCAACGCGGGCGAGTTGGATTATCATAGCGATTTGGTTTATCGCGACTCGCTTTTGTACGAGGGCGAAGACATTTTGGGGTCATTCAAAAACGGCGAGAAGATCGCATTCAGCAAAGTGGTGATGCTGATGATCACCACCAGCGATAACACCGCGAGTTTGTGGTGCCAATCTTTGGCGGGCAAAGGCGCGACCATCAATGAATGGCTCGCCGCCCACGGCTTTGCGCAAACGCGCGTGAACTCGCGCACGGAGGGCAGAGAAGAAGCGCGCAAGGAGTTTGGTTGGGGGCAAACCACGCCGCGCGAGATGGCAGAGCTGCTCGTGCTGATTCGCGAGCGACGTGCGGTCCGTCCGGCGGCGAGCGATGAAATGTATCGGGCGCTCACGCGCATCTATTGGAATGACGAAGCGCTTTCGCAAATTCCGCCACACGTACAGGCCGCCTCGAAGCAAGGCGCAGTCAACCGCTCGCGCTCGGAAGTCGTGCTCGTCAACGCGCCTTCGGGCGACTATGTGTTTTGTGTCATCACCAAGAACCAACAAGACGAGAGTTGGGAATACAACAACGAAGGCTATGCGCTCATTCGCAAAGTCTCACGACTGTTGTGGCAACACTTCGAGCCGAAGTCGCAATGGGCGCCGGCGGAGGGATTTGAGAAGTGGTAAATGAGGTAATCTTACACGAAAGCTTTGCTTCAATCGACGAAAAAAATCCCCAACGGATTGAAACAACGCAGCGGATGAATCTTTTTTAGCACTCGGCAGCATCTCCAGCGCGTAAAAAGATTCTTTCAGAATGACACGCGAGGAATAAAAATTTCAAACGATCAATACCTGCTCATCTGCACGCGCCTTCCCCAAAAGGCGAGTGCCAGCAACACGATTGTGCTCGATAAAAAAATCTTCGGCATACCCAGCACAATCGCCTCGTTCGTCACGCCGATGAAATCCAAATATGGCACACGATTCATCGGGCCGATATACCACAAGAGGAGATAGATAATTTCGAATAGTTTGCTGCTGCCGCTCCACACGCCGAATGCGAGCGCCAGCGTTGGAATGAACATCATGCCCATGAGGCTTGCAAAACCCGCCTGCCATTCTCCTGCAAACAAAGTCCGCAATAAAACTCCGCTGCCCGTGACGAGCGCAATAACGACCCCTGCCATCCACATGGCAGGAAATTGCCGCAACAAAACATGCGGAGCAGAAAATACGAGCTGCTGCGTGCGGTTCAAATTTTCGCGCGTACCCATTTTCGACCAAAGCAGCAGCGGCCAAATCCACGCGAAGGGTAGCAACCATTGGCGGCCGACTTCTAAGGGAGCGATCGCACCGGCGACGATCAGTCCCAACGCGACGAGCAGCCACCAACGGCTCACACCTTTCAGCTTGAGTTTGATTTCTGCGCGCAGAATCCGCATGAAACTATAATATCGCGTCGTTTGCGCAAGCGCAGTGAGATGGGCAGAGGAAGCCACCGGCAACGCTGCGGCAAGCCCGTTGCCGCTTTCCTCTCGTTTGATTTTAGCCCGCATGAATCGTCGTTTCTTCACACCGGCAGCACTCGAAGCTGCTGTACTGCTATCGAAACGATCAAAACAGAACGCCGCTAGTAACGTCAAGCCGAGTGCAAGCCCTACGGTAATGAGGCGTTTGAACACGAGTGCAGGCGTCCACGAAACCCCTTCCCACCTAAAAGTTTTGAGCTCCCATCTCTCCTCACTCGCTTTGATGTTGAAGCCCATGCTGTAGCTATGCTTCGCGGGATCGTACTCCGGAAAGGCTTGCGCCGTGGCCGCTTGCATGCTGGCAATCGGAATGTTGAGGCCCATCACATAATCGATATTCAAACCCGCGCGCACTTCGCCGGCGATGATGAACGTCCACAAAAAATAAAACAGCACATTGCCGAAGCCGCCGCGCAGCGGCTTTATTGCTTCAAATAAACCGGCCAATGCCGCGATGATTGCCAACGTCGGCAAAGTCAAAAACAAAAACGGCGCGACCAACGGCCACAGTTTGAGCTGCACGTCCTCCGCGCGCACAAGTTGCATGGCCGCAGTTGCGACGATCAACACCAGCACCATCATCGCGAGCACGGCAAAGTTGCTTAGCACCTTGCCGAGCACATAGATCGTTTTGCTCATCGGCGTTGCGGCGAGAATTTGTCCCACGCCGGTTTGGTGGTCGCGGCTGATGGTATTCTTGACGAGATAAAAACCGGCGATTGACAAAAAGAGTGTGGTAAGCATCGCAACCTGGCTGCCGAGCCATGCGGAATTATAAATGCCGCGATGACCGGCCAGTTGCAAAGTTGCATACTTCGCATGATTGGGCGGAATGGAGAGATAGGCAAAATAGAGCACAAAGCCGAGCGTGAGGAGAAAGCTATAGCGCCGGGTGCGTTCGAGAAAATCGGCACGCATCAGGTGATAAAGCATCCGGCCGGAACTCATGCGGCATGCTCCTGTTTGTGCCTCGCGATGCAATAGAGGTAGGCGTCTTCGAGTCCGGCGGGAGTGGGTTGCGCGTTTGCATGTGGCTGCGTTTCGGAAAGCGCGCGCACGAGTATGCCTTCGCCGCGGCGAATCGTGCTGCTGATAAGATATTTTTCTTTGGCAAGAGCCAACTCCACGCTGGGGACAGTCCATTCCCAAACTTTTCCCACAACCGACTTGAGTAAAATTTCGGGCGCAGCATGAATGAGCAAGCGCCCTTGCGAGATGATCGCAATGTCCGTGGCCGTGGCTTCGATATCGGAAACAATGTGTGTGGAGAGAATGACGATGCGTTCGCCGGAAAGCTCGGAGAGCAGATTGCGAAAGCGCACGCGTTCTTCGGGGTCAAGTCCGCCGGTGGGCTCATCGACGATGAGCAATTGCGGATCATTCAGCAAAGCTTGCGCAATACCGACGCGTTGTTTCATTCCGCCCGAAAAGCCGCCGAGCGGGCGCTTGCGCACTTCGACGAGGTTGACCAATTGCAAAAGCTCATCGATGCGGCGTTGCGCAGCTTGCGCTGCCAAACCTTTGATGGCAGCGAGATACTCCAAAAACTCGATGGCACTGAGATTCGGATAGACGCCGAAATCTTGCGGCAAATAACCGAGCACCTGACGCACGGTATTCGGTGTGCGCGCAATATCTTCATCGTTCCACGAGACGGCGCCGCTCGTGGCTTTGGTGATTGTGGCGAGTATGCGCATGAGCGTGGATTTGCCCGCGCCGTTCGGTCCGAGCAAACCCAGCACGCCGGCGTTGATGGTGAGATTGAGCTCGCGCAGGGCGTGCACGTTTTTGCTATAGATTTTGCTGAGGCCGTCGATGTGGAGTTTCAAGGCGGATCGTTCTGTTTTGCTGGTAAGATGCGAACTTGGAAGATGATGGCTCGTGTTAAAATCCCTGCAAAGCTTCAAGAAGTGCGCTTGTTTTTTGAAAGCGGCAAGTCGGTCTTTCTCACTGTGCCCAGAGCCGGCACGGCATTTTTGTTGAGTGCAGAGATAAATTATTCGCTGCCATCTTGGAATGAATATAGCGGCGCGGCAATTTCCCTACAAAAGATATTTTCTTTCCGCTGCGATGGAAACGAAAAGACATTTTGTACGGCGCTTACGGGAATTCGTTTCGTGCGCAAAATTTGAAGTGGAAGAATTCCGGTATCTTCCTGAATGGAGGCTTGAGTTTTGAAATGAGCATCCGAACATGGGAATGGAAAGAACTTCGCGAGGGCATGCAAAGAGAAGACGAAAAGTTGGGCAGGCGCGGCCGTTCTGAAAATTCGCTTTTACTCCGCTTTATGAGCTTGTGGGAAGACGAGCAGCTCAACTGAGAAAGCGCTACGCTCATGATGATGTTTGCGCCACGGACCGAACAACTTTCCGCTTGCAGTTCCGTATAAATCTCCCGACTTTGAAGAGAATGATTCCCTTACCAAACGAGGATGTGAGAGGAAAATGAAAACCAAAACAAAAGTGTTTTTGGGCGTGGGACTTTTGCTTTTGATCGCGCTGATCATTTTCGCCAACATTCGGTTTCAGCAGAAGCAAAAGACCAAAGTCGAAACCCAAAAAATCGAAGAGCGCGAGCTGCGTGCGGTCGTGTCGGCTTCGGGAAAGATTCGCGCAAAGACCTCGGTCGATATCAGCGCGAGCACGACCGGTAAAGTCGTTGGTTTGGCCGTAGACGAAGGCGATGTGGTACGGCGCGGGCAAGCGTTGTTGCGCATCGATCCCACGCCGGCAGAAACACAAGTGCGACAAATTCAAGCCAGCCTGGCAGCGGCACGGGCTTCCTTTGATTTGGAGCGCGCCAATTTGGAGCAATCGCAACAAGAGGCGGATCGGCAAAATGCTTTGTTCGAAAAGAAATTGACTTCAGAGGAATTTTTGCAGAAGGCCCAAACCGCTTTGAATGTAAGCAAGCTGCGCGTTTCGGCCGCCCAGCAAGATATCTCCCGCTTCGACGCCATGCTCAAAAGCGCACAGCACGAATTGAGCAAAGTGAATTTGCTTTCGGATATTGACGGCGTCGTAGTGAAGCGCAATATTGAAGAAGGCGAAAACGTCTTCGTGGGTGCGTTTAATAACCCGGCAACGGTTCTGCTCACCATAGCGGATCTCTCCATCATCGAAGCCGAAGTCGAAGTGGATGAAACCGACATCGTGAATGTGCACGTCGATCAGGAAGTTGCGATTAAAGTGGACGCTTATCCGGATAGCTCCTTTAAAGGCAAGGTTACGAAAGTAGGACGCAGCCCCATTCTAGGCGCGAGCAGCGGCGCGCAGCAACAGGCCACCAGCTTTGAAGTGATCGTGCAATTGATTTCCGAAATTCCGCGTGTGCGTCCGGGCCTCTCATGCAAGGCGGATATCACCACGGGCTATCGCGAGAAAGCCCTCTCCGTGCCGATTCAAGCATTGACGCTGCGCAAACCTTCGGAGCTGAAGGCCATCGACCCGAAGGAAAAGCGCCGCAAAGCGGCAATGACGAACGGTGAAAGCGACACGACCAATGTGAAAGAGAAAGAAATGCAGGGCGCTTTCGTCGTGGTCGACGGCAAAGCGAGTTTTCGCGAAGTGAAAACCGGCATAGCGGGCGACCGTTATTTCGAGGCTTTGTCCGGTTTGCAGAAGGACGACGAAGTGATCACCGGACCGTTCAGTGCGCTGCGTCGCCTGCGTGAAGGTGATTTGGTGGAAGCCTCCAAAGCTGCAAAGAAAACGGAAGAGAAAGAATAAGTTATGCAACCGCTGCTGGAGAGCATCAACATTGCTTTGCAGGCGCTGTGGGCGAATAAGCTGCGCTCCGCGCTCACAATATTGTGCGTGGTCATCTCCATCATGTCGATTATCGCCGTGGTTTCGATTCTCGGCGGCATGGACGTTTATGTGAAGGAAAAGGTGCTTGAACAGGGGAGTAATGTCTTCACAATACAGCGCGTCAATGAGTGGGAGATTTTGACTGATTTTGACAAATTCCTGCAGTCGTTCAAGAATCCCCACTTGACTTTGGAAGACATGGAGGCGATACGGGCGGAAGTGCCCGACGCAGATTTTGTCGATGCAGCTTTGGAGCGCCGCGCGCGTGTGAGCGCCGGGCGGCGTTATGTCGAAGACGTTGAAATTCGCGGCCGCACTTCCGACTATCCCGGCATCGGCGATTTTCCGGTAGCGCAGGGCCGCCACTTCAGTGAAGTCGACATGCACCAACGCCGCATGGTGTGTGTGCTGGGCTGGGAGGTGGCGCAAAGCCTCTTTCCCGAGGTTGATCCCCTCGGCCAGATCGTGAAGCTCGGAGGCAAGCATTACACCGTCATCGGTGTAATTGAAAAAAAGCCTTCGGTGTTGGGGAACAATCCCAACGTCTTCGCTTTCATTCCGATTACGTCGTATTTGAAGCATTTCGGCACCTTCCGCTGGACGACGATCGCGATTCCGGTTCGCACGGCCGACATGCAAAGTTTTCAAACCGCGCAAGAGCATGTGCGCACCGTGATGCGCATTCGCCATAAATTACGCCCGAATCAAGAAGACGATTTCTACATCACAACTTCGGAAACGTTGGTCAACTTGTGGGAAACGATTAGTCGCGCGCTCTTTGGCTCGTTGATCGGCATTGTTAGTATCACTCTCGTAGTCGGCGGTATCATCATCATGAACGTTATGCTCGTGGCGGTGAACGAGCGTACGCGCGAGATCGGCACGCGCAAAGCCGTGGGCGCGAAACGCAGCGACATCGCCGGGCAGTTCATCGTGGAGGCGATCACGCTGACGGTAATCGGCGGCATTATCGGCATTGCGCTGGGCTTCTTCGCAGCCTTTCTGGTGGCCGCGTTCTCGCCGTTGCCTTATCAAATCGCACCGTGGTCGATTGTGATCGCATTGTTCATCACGTTTATGGTGGGATTGTTCTTCGGCGTCTATCCCGCTTCGCGTGCGGCGCGCTTGAATCCGGTGGACGCGCTACGGTCGGAATAGAAGAACGCCAGCACAGCAATTCAAATTTTCAGCGAGAAGATTATGAGCAAAAGAATAGAAGGCTCCGCGGTCACTGGCGAAGTGCTCGAAGCCATGCGCGAGGCATTGAATATTCTCCGCGGCCATAAGCTGCGCTCCAGCTTGGTGATTCTCGGTGTGATGATCGGCGTCGCAAGCCTCATGGGCATGGTTGCCACCCTCGCCGGGTTGGAGAAGTTTCTAGCGCAATCCATCAGCGGCAATGATACGCCCGTGTTGGCTTTGCAGAAGGTAGATTTTCTCTCCGGTGACGGCCACGATCAGTGGGAGAAGCGCAAAAACTTCGACATCACGGATAAAGAAGCGCTGGAAACGTTGCCGCACGTGCGCGGCGTCATGGTGGTGTATGGCGACGGTACGGTGGCAAAATACAAAGATCGCAAAGCGCAGCTCATGCAAGTGATCGGCACCAATCAACCCTTTCTGCATGTGAACAGCATCAATATTGGGGAGGGAAGATTCTTCACGCAGTTTGAAGAAGACCATCGCCGCAAAGTCGGCGTGCTGACCGACAAATCCGCGGGCGCGCTCTTTCCGGAGGAGGATCCTATCGGCAAGTTTATCCGCATTCGTAACGAGGAGTATCAAATCGTCGGCGTGCTCGCGCCGCAAAAAACCGTATTCGGCGGCATCTTCCAAAATTATATCGTGATTCCTTTCACCGCGTACGAGCGCGATTTCTTGTGGCGCTGGCAAGGCCCGGAATTTCGGATCATCGTGGAGAGTGCGGATTATCTGAGCGAAGTGCAGGACAACGTCCGCGCGTTGATGCGCATGCGGCGCAAAGTGCCGCTCGGCGAGCCGGATGATTTTGCGCTCATCACTTCGGAAGCGGCCATGGAATTGACCAAGAAAGTGACCGACGCCGTGGCGCTGGTTTTGGTCGTGCTCGCCTCCATCGCCCTCATGGTCGGCGGCATCGGCGTGATGGTCATTATGCTCGTCTCCGTTACCGAACGCACGCGCGAGATCGGCATACGCAAGGCCATTGGCGCCACGCGCCGCGCAGTGACGTGGCAGTTCTTGATTGAAGCCGCAACGCTTACCGGCATCGGCGGCATCTTGGGCATTATTGGAGGGATTGCACTGGCAGGATTGGCCTCGGTGTTATTGGGTTTTCCTTTCGTCTTGCCAATCGGCTGGGTGCTCTTTTCAGTGATGCTCTCTGCGGCCGTCGGCCTCTTCTTCGGCATTTTCCCGGCGCGCAAGGCCGCGAAGCTTGATCCCATCGTGGCTTTGCGCTATGAATGAATGCTTGTGCGTTTCCGGCAAGAATATAGCCTGAAAAGAAATCGCCCCTCGCTTTATTGCAAAAGCGCAGGGGCGATTTCTTTTCGAGGCGGGGAGTTTATAGAAAAAATTACGGCAGCGTGAATCCCACCGCCATGTTGAAAAAACTCTGCCCCTCGAAATCTTCATTCAACAAATCGCCTTCCATAAAACTCGCGGCAATATGAGCGCGCCCGAGGCGGAGTGTTCCGCCGCATGTGAGAAATACTTCGGAACTGGGGCCGTCTACGTAGCCAGAATAATCCTTCCGAAAGGTGAATGATCCCACCGCAAGCTGCAAAAACGAAGTCAGTTTCAAAGTCGAGCCGCCGTAAAATTGCCAGCGCGGGACCGTTTCGAGATAATCTTTGTATTCCGCATCTCCCGTTACCGTCAGTTTGCCGAAGATTGGAGGAGTAGCAAAGCCCAGGCGCGCGGTCAACGGCTCGCTGGATTTGAAGCTGGCAGCTTCCACCACAAAAGTTGACGGGCGTGAAGGGTTTTGTGGATCCGGCACAATAGCATAAGCACCGTTCTCGAACGCGGCTTCGCCTTCAGCTTTATATTGCGATTGCAATGCCATTCCAAAGCGCCAATCATGCCATTGCACAACACTGCCGAGCGCGAAACGAAAGTCGTCAGCATGGCCCTGCGCCGCTAAAGCTGCAACTTCGTCACGCACCTCGGTGCGCCGCCATTCCATGCCGAGGCCGAGATGCCAGGCGTTGCTCATGCTTCTTGCCAAGTTAAGCCCGAGTCCGAATTGCCGGCGTTCAAAAACAGGTTGTATCACTTCACCGGTACCGTCGGGATTATTCAGCGTGGTCACGACAAGCTCGCCAAAATCCAATTCATAATCCGTGGGCCGGAAGAAATATGCGCCCGCGGTCCACTTCGGCTTTACTGCAACGGCAAGGCCCACGAACTGCAACAGACGTGTTTGCGAGGTGAAATCGTAATTGAAGAAAGGCAGATATTCGGTGCGGGAGTTCCACCCCGCCTCAAACGTGAATACAGCCCGGCCCTCAAGCTGCGCGATACCCGCGGGGTTGAACAACATACTTGCGGTACTGCCCGTGCTCGCGACAAAGGCGCCGCCTTGGGCGTAAGCCTGCGCACCCGGACGATTGGGATGATAGGGAGAAGGCAGCCCGTCGCGAGCTTGACGTGCATTGAGCGTGGTTACGAGACTCAGTAGAAAAAAACAAATTAGAATTCTGGGAAGCGGCACGCAGGAGGAAAAGTGGGGAGACATGATCACAAGTCCAAGAAGTTGTAACCCATGGACGTCATAGCGGAGGAATCTTTTTGGGTGCGTGCCATGATATTCGACCAAGAGCATTTACGCACAATCGGAAAAAGATTCCTCCCAAAGTGAAAAGCGTTGTTGCCTCATGCGAGACTCCAACGAAGTTCTACTTCAGCCTTTTGAAGATATGAAAACCGTGTTCCGTTTTTACCACCGTGCTGACGTCGCCGATCTTGAGCGCGAGAATGGCCTTTTCCAGCGCAGGCGCAAAATCGCCGGGATACGCATCGCCGAGATCGCCGCCCTTCGCCGAGGTCGCGCTGATGGATTTCTTCGCAGCGATCTGCGCGAAGTCGCCGCCGGCTTTCAGCTCTTGCAGAATGGCGTCCGCCTCAGCCTGCGTCTTTACTAAAATCATGGCGGCGCGATAAGGTGTGCCCCTGAAAACATTCTCATCGCCGGTGACGGACTCGCTCCAAATATAACCGACCAGTGCCACGTAGAGCCATTTGTCTTGTTTGGCTAAAATTTGCATCGACGTACCTTTGAGCACATTGCCGAATTTATCGCCACCCGGAGTGACGCGCAAATTTTCTTCGGGCACTTTCACATAAACCGTTTTCCCTTTATAGAAAGATTCCTGGCCAATTACCAACACGGCTGCGCCGAGCAGCAACCCACTCATGAAACCGGCTACAAACTTCTTCATGCTCCTCCTCCGATGAATTTACTTGCAACTCTTGCATGCGCTTGCAGCCTGAGCAAGAGTTGGAGATTTTTAGTGACTGGTGATAGACGGCGACGCTGTTTCACGCTGCAGCGTCACCTGCACATAAGTCAAGGCGGAATCGTTCACGACAACGTGCTCGCGGCGCTGCGTGCGAAAACCGCTTTTGCGAATCGATATGGTATAAGTTCCCGGCAAAAGCAAGCGATCAAAGCGGCCGTGTTTTCCCTCCGCATGCCGCGGCTTTACATACGAAGCTGCGCGCCCCTCCACCGAAATTTCTGCATCGAGCGGAACGCCGGTTTGAGCCTCCCGCACATGCCCGGAAATGCCGCTGTACAATGCACGCTCGAGCAAAAACATTCCGCCGCGCACGTTTTCAGCTACGATGCGCGGCAATTCCTGGGGCGCCGGAAAGTAGTCTTCACCCGTTTCACAAATGAAGTCGATCACACTCGAAGCGCCGTACATCCACACCGAGCTTTGCCCCACACGGCCGTTGAGCGGCAACACCGCGTAGGTTGCCCTGCTATTCAGCCGCCCAATTTGCGCCGCATAGTTTTCCGCAATATCCAAAATCAAATCCTGATCCGGCGCAGGATTGAAGTTGCCCCACGGATACAGCACGGCTTCACCGTAACTGTGAAACGAGACGCCGATGACGAAATTGCGACGTACTTCGAGATCGCGCAGAGCTTGGATTTCGGTTTCGGAAAACGCGCTTCTGCCGCGATAGAACCAACTGCCGGTCTCGCCTTCACCGCCTTCTTGCCAATTGTAATCATAATTTCGATTCAAGTCAACGCCGTCGATGAGCGGATTGAATCGGCCGTCGTTGTCATTGTCGCGCAGATTCTTCCGCCACCAGGGGAATTGCCGCTGACTCTTCATGATAAAATCATAACCGTCGGGATTGACCAGCGGAACGAACCAAATATCGAGGCTATCCAGCAAACGCGTGTGGCGGGCGCTCTGGCCATAATTGTTGAGCAATTCCTCCATCAACGCTTTGCAAATGAACACACCGGCCGGCTCGCGCGCATGGTGCAGCGCCGTAAACAAGATTGCCGGCTCGTCCTCGTCGGTTTGAGCATGGTCAGAAAGGCGCATCGCCCACAGCGGGCGTTGCCCCGCCGTACTCACACCGATGATTTGCCTGTGGACGAGTTGTGGGAATTTGCGTGCGAGCGCTTCAAATTGATACTCAAACTCTTCCAGGGTAGGGTATGCCGCGGGAACCTCGGTCGCATGCGTAGTCGTCGTCCCCAGACTCGGAAGGAACGAGGCGAAGCGCAACGATGACGAAGCGTAGGGGGCGTGTGGTGTGATAAACTCGCGAAGCTGAGCAAAAGAGAACCGCGGCTGGCTTGCACTTGCAGAAGGCAACGGACAACAAGGCGCCGCTTCTTCCGCTTTGATGCGTTTCGTGGTGACATGCGGCGAGAAGGCACGCACTAGCAGTAGCACAATGCTGCTTCCCAATGGGAGGATGACAACACAAAGCGCCCGTACGAAACGAAGAAGTTTTAGCGACGAGGCGGACAGTGGGTTGAATCTTCTCATGAGAGGCTCCGCATGAACCACCGGCAAGGATGAACTGCTGGTTTCGACTGGAGATGGGTGAAGATTCGTTGTGAAGCTACGGGACTCTATCGGCGT
Source organism: Candidatus Zhuqueibacterota bacterium (assembly GCA_013361015.1). Lineage (GTDB taxonomy): Bacteria > Zhuqueibacterota > Zhuqueibacteria > Zhuqueibacterales > Zhuqueibacteraceae > JABWAN01. The sequence goes on from JABWAN010000039.1 coordinate 12,698, forward strand.
GTGGCATTTTCCGCCCCAATCGTTTGATGGCGGAGCATGCCCACGGCATATGCCTTGGGATTGTGAATCGGGAACCGCAGCGAGATTCATTCCGAATCGCGCCTGCAGAAGAGGTGTGCTTTGCAACGGTGTTGCTGTAGTTGCAAACCCTCGCAGTAAACGGAAAAAGTGCGGCAACGTATGAAAAACGTCGCAAGCATGCAAGTTAAAAATCCCCAACTTTCGTGCATACACTGCTGACCGATCCATGGGATCGCTAGGCCACCACGTTCGGCGGTTTTATGAGGAGAGAATGAGGCAAGAAAGAGCGGCGAGCAAAAACCCTCACGTCGGTGTGCCGGTGATTTCCTTGTTGCTGGTTTCGGAAGCCCAGAACGACGTGACGATTAACAACACCATGCCGAATGAAATGGCCATGTCGGCGATGTTAAAAATGGCAGTGCGAAAATCGCCGATACCGAGATTCAAGAAATCGATGACACGCCCGTCGCGAAAGATGCGATCGATAAGATTGCCCGTGCCACCGGCAAAGATGAGACTAAGAGCAAGCAAGTGCAGCCGGTTGCGGTTGTCGGCGCGCACAATATAAACCAAAAGCAGCGCTAAGCACAGGCTGGTGCCGACAACGAACAAAGCCATGCGAATATTGGAAGGCAATTGTGCGCCCAAGCTGAACGCGACGCCGGGATTTTCGGCATAATGAAAGCGCAAGAGATCTGAGAAAAAAGATTGCGGGCCGGTATACTGCAGAATGGATTTGGCAAAATGTTTTGAAACTTGATCGCAGCCGACGCAAGTGATCGTGGCGAAAAGCAGGATGAGCAGTTTCGATTGTACTTTCATTTCCTGGGCCGGTTTGTCCTACTCCACTCAAGCTTCACCCACAGATAAAACCTTGGGCAATCATCAACGGAATGATGAGGTACAGGATGGAATCACGCACCAAATAAAATACGAAAACGGCAATCACGATCTTCCAGCCCTTCTCTTTGATGAAGGCGCGCAAACCTTTTTCTTTGAGCAGGCTGGTCCATTCTTGGATGATTGAAGGCTTGAAGATTTCTTTGAAGGTCATAATTGTCCTTGATACTAGCTGACACCTTTAAGATTGCGGAAGGCTAACGCAGAATTTTTGCTCAAAGCAGACTCGCTGGACACGCTG